>CADCVT010000480.1 GCA_902806215.1 uncultured Solirubrobacteraceae bacterium
CTCCCGACCCCGAGCCCGCTGCTGCGCCCACGGCGACCGCGACGGCCTCCGCTCCGGCCGACGACGGCGGCGATGTCGAGGGCGCGCGGCTCATCGCCCTCAACATGGCGCTGAACGGACAGTCTCGTGAGGAGACCGACCGCTACCTCGCGGAGAACTTCGACCTCAGCGACCGTCAGGCGCTCCTCGACGAGGTCTACGAGAGCGTCGGAGGTTGACGCTCGGCGTCGGATAGACGTCCAGAAAGCAGGTCAACCGGGTCAAACGGGCGCGTCAGCCGCCGATCAGCGGCAGGACAGCGAAAGCAAAGGCAAACCCGTCGCGAGGCGGGGACGCAAAGCCAGAGGTCTCCATGGACGGAGATGGCTCAGCTGCCGGGGGGATTTACTGACTTCCCGTCAAGAGGTTCAAGGAGCTGAACCGACATGACGCGCACCAAGACCGTTCTCCGAGCCCTTCTGGGCGTCGGTGCTGCAGGGGCCATCGCGGCCTTCGGCACGTTCTCTGCCTTCTCGTCCACAACGGACAACCCGGGCAACACCATCGCCACCGGTTCAGTCGCCATCAGCGACAACGACGGTGGGGTGAGCAAGCTCTTCACGGTCACCGCCGGCAAGCCCGGCACCGACTACGACAGCTGCATGCGCGTGACCTACACGGGCAGCCTGCCCGCCGAGGTCAAGATGACCGTCCCGACGACCGTCGGCGCGCTCGCGGCCGATCTCGATCTCGACGTCACCGCGGGCACGCAGACCGTCGACCCGAACCGCGTGTTCGGCGACTGCAACGGCTTCGTGGCGGCCCCGGGGGCGAACGTCTTCGGCGACGGCGCCACCGACACGCTGGCGACCTTCGCCAACTTCAAGACCTGGGACAACGGCCTCGCCCACAACCCGGGCGGCGACTGGACCCAGGGCGAGAACGTGGTCTACCGCTTCCGCGTGAACGTCCAGGACGACGCCCCCCAGGGCGTCGCCACGGACACCTTCACCGTGAAGTGGGAGGCCCGCAACAAGTAGCCGACGGTCCTCGTCGCCGCTCATGTCCGCTGTCGACTCGACGCGCGGAGCCCGCATCGCGGGCTTCGCGCTCGGTCTTGTGCTGGTCGCCGCCGTCGCGTGGCAGACCTGGCGCGTGGAACCGACGCAGGCCCCGCTCGGGCTCGACGTCGCGGTCAGCGCGCTCCCCAGCGGCGAGATCGGCATCGAGCGGACCAAGGGCGACGTCGTCAAGGCGTCCTCGCTGACGCCGGGTGACGACCCTCGTGCGGCGCGCGGCCTGCTCCACGTCCGGAACCTCACCGGCCGGACGGTGGTCGCGCGACCGCACCTCGAGGGCGGCGACCCGCAACTCGACTCCGTGCTCCACCTTGAGCTCAGCCGGCGCGGCAAGCGCGTCTTCAGCGGCCCCGCCGGCGCCCTGCGCACGGACGCGTCCGGCGTCGCGCTGCCGATGACCGTCGGCGAGCTCGCGGGCGTCCGCGTCCGCGCGTTCGTACCTGCCTCCGCGCCGGACGCCGCCCTCGGCCGCGCCGCGCGCTTCCAGCTGAGCTTCAAGGGCGAGGTCGTCGGATGAGGCGCCTGCGCGAAGGCCTTCTCCTCGTCGCGCTGCTCGGCATCGGTCTGGCCGCCGGCGGCGCCGGCACCTACGCGTCCTGGGCCGCCTCGAGCGAGAACACCGGCAACTCGATCAAGACCGGCACCGTCGCGCTCACCGACAGCAACGACGGCAACTCCGTCTTCACCTTCACCGGCATCCGGCCCGGCCCGCAGACCAAGCAGTGCGTGCTCGTCACGAACGCGGGGACGACCACCGTCGACGTGCAGCTCTACGGCGCGGTCAGCGGCGACCTCAAGGATCACATGACGATCAAGGTCACCCGCGGCGCCGAGGGCGGGGACTGCACGACCCCCGGCGCCGGGCCCGTGGTCTACGAGGGCGAGCTCAACGCGTTCCCCACGAGCGCGGCGCCCATCACCACCCCGCCGTCATGGTCCGCGGGCCACAAGTACCCCTTCGTCTTCGAGCTCGTCCTGCGCGACGAGCCCGGCGCCCAGGGCAAGACCGCCAGCGTCGCGATGACGTGGAAGGCGACGACGTGAGGGCGGCGACCAACTTCGTGCTCTTCGTCGTGATCGGCGCTGTCGTCGGCCTCGCTCTGCTCGTGACCGCGCCGCGCCTGGTGGGCGTCACGCCGTTCACGATCCTCAGCGGCAGCATGCAGCCGGCCTACGCGGTCGGCGACGTCGTGCTGGACGAGCGCATCGCGCCGACCGAGGCCCGGCCCGGCGACGTCGTCACGTTCACCGACCCGTCGCGCCAGGGCGCGACGGTGACCCATCGCGTCGAGCGCCTCACGCGCAACGGCGCGCAGGTGACGTTCGTCACCCGGGGCGACGCCAACAACGCCTCGGAGACGTGGGCGGTCGCCGCGAACGGCACGGTGGGCCGCGTCCGCATGCGCGTCCCCAAGGTCGGCTGGGCGCTGCAGTGGGCCCGCTCGCGCGAGGGCCGGATCGGCCTCATCGTGCTGCCGGCCGCGCTCCTGGCGCTCATCGAGCTCCGCGGCCTGGCCGCCCCGCGCCGCCCGAAGGAGCTCACCGCATGAGGCGCTGGCGGCTCAGGCTCGCCGTCCTCGGCGCGGGCGCCGCGCTCAGCGCGGCCTCGGCCCCGACGCTGTCGGCGTGGGTCACGACGACCTCGACACCCCCGGGGACGCTCAGCGCGCTCCCGGACTGGGTCGCGCCGACCATCGATCGCGTCGTCGTGCAGAAGACCCAGGGCGGCAAGCCCA
>CADCVT010000481.1 GCA_902806215.1 uncultured Solirubrobacteraceae bacterium
CTACCTCCACTGGCGAGCGGTCGAGTGCCCGGCTGGTGAGCGCGTCATCACGACGGGCTTCTTCAACCACATCTGGGCCGACGAGGACGAGGACGTCGAGCTGCGGCAGAACTACCCGATGAACTCCGGCCAGTGGATCGTCGAGGTCAAGTTCGAAGGTGACCGCACCAAGTGGACCACCACCTTCTGGGCGATCTGCGCGAAGGTCGGCTAGCGGTCGAGGTGATGCAGGACGGCCAGGACTCGGCGGTGCCCGTGCGCCGCCTTGTCCAGGCCGGGCCAGGATGGTGCGTCCGCGCGCGGGCGGGGGTTCGGTTCTCTGCCAATCGACGCGCCGCGCCGGATCCCGTGGCACCATCGCGTGCGTGCGCCGCTTCGTCGTTCTCACCATCCTGCTCGTCTCCGGTGTCGTGGCCGTTCCGGCGGCCGGCGCGGCTCCGCTGAAGGCCGGTGCGGCCAAGGCCGACATCACGCCCGCCAACGGCGGGAACACCCTCGGCTACGTCCGGCCGGACATCAGCGTCAAGGGCGTCCACACCCGGCTCATGGGCCGCGCGCTCGTGCTCGACGACGGCGACACCAAGTTCGCGCTGCTGGCGACCGACCTCGCGTTCGCGCTCGACAAGGAGTCGCTCGTCGCCCGCCTGAAGGACCTCGGCTACACGCACGAGACGATCCTCTACACCGGCACGCACACGCACTCCGGCCCGGAGCAGCTCGCGCCGTGGCAGGTCGAGCAGCTCGCCCAGGCGGTCCGCCGCGCGGACGCCAACCGCGTGCCCGCCAAGGCGGCGTGGGGGAGCGGCACGGTCGCCGCTGCCAACCGCAACCGCAGCATCGAGGCCCACCTCGCGAACTTCGGCTTCGACCTGTTCTACGGCGAGGGCTATCCCGAGAACGCACCCGGCGGAGCCGACTCCACCCGCGATCTGCGACTGCGCGTCCTGCGCGTGGAGCGCAACGACGGCACGCCTCTCGCCGCGTGGATGGAGTTCCCCGTCCATGTCACGACCTCGACCGCCGCGGTCGACGTGTGGGACGCCGACCTCGCGGGCGCGTCCGAGCACCACCTCGAGAACGACATCGGGCGCGACGGCTTCGTCGCGCTGTGGTCCAACGGGTCCTCCGGCGACCTCATGCCGCTGTTCGACTCGTACAACCCGACCGCGACGATGGACCTGCTCGGCCGGCGCATCGCCGCCGAGGCCGGCCGCGCCTGGCGCGCGTCGAAGGCGTCGCTGTCGAGCGAGCTGCCGGTCGACGTCCGCTGGACCCGTGCTTGCTACTGCGGCCAGGAGGTCGAGGAGGGCCGCAGCGTGAGCGCGACATCGGTGTTCGGCGTGCCGTTCCTCGGCGGGTCGGAGGACGGCGCCTCGATCTTCCACGAGCCGGGCGCGACAGAGGGACGCCGGCTCCCGGCCGCCGCGGCCGATCCGGTCCAGGGCCGCAAGATCCAGGCGGCGCCGTCCGAGCCGACCGGCGTGCACGAGAAGCAGCCCGAGGTGCAGGTCGTGCGCATCGGCGACCGGCTGCTGCTCGCGGCCCCCGGCGAGCCGAGCGTCGAGATGGGCCGCCGCTTCGAGGCCGCCGTCAAGCCGCACCTGCCGCAGGGCGTCGAGGACACGGTCGTCGTCGGGCTCGCCAACGACTACATGGGGTACTTCACGACGCCCGAGGAGTACGAGATGCAGCACTACGAGGGCGGCCACACGGTCTTCGGCAAGTGGACGTCGCTGCTGGCGCGCGACTCGTTCATCGGCCTGACCCGGGCGCTCTCGTCCGGCGGCAAGGCGCCGGAGCCGTCGGTGCCCGGCGGGCTCGGCAGCACCGAGAAGGGGACGCCGGACGTCGGCCGCGGCGGGGTCGAGGGCAAGCTGCTGCAGGCGCCCACCGGCCGCGTCGAGCGGATGAGCGTCATCGACGTCCGGTGGTCGGGCGCGCCGAAGGGCGCCGACCGGCCGATCGACGCGCCGTTCCTGACGATCGAGCGCGACGGCAAGCCGGCCGACTCGGATCTCGGCCTCGGCGTCCTCTGGCGCGAGGCCGACGGGGAGTACGCGGCTCGCTACGACGTGCCCGCTTCGCTTCCCGCCGGCTCGTACCGGGTGCGCGTGAAGAGCGCGGGCTACGACCTGCTGTCCGCGCCCTTCGAGGTCGCTGCTTCGGATGGGCTTCGGCCGCTTGGCGTGACGGCTTCCGTCGTGCGGGCCAAGGCCAAGAAACGGAAAACAGCATCAGTGAGGAAGAAGGGGTCCAAGCGCACCCGCGCTCAGCGCCGGCGTGCCGCCGCTCGTCGCCGTGCTGCTCGCCGCCGTGCGTCTCGACGGGCCAGGACGAAATGGACCCGCCTCGTCCTCACCGCGCAGAACCCGGCTCCCGATCCGGCTCGCGCGATCACGTACCGCGACATCTCGCCGACCGGCGGACGTGCCGTGCTGCGGATCGGCCGCAAGACCGCGGTCGCGCGCTGGGACGGCGCGGCGGGCGGCTGGGTCGCGCTCGTCAGCGGCCGGGTCGCGCCGGGGACGCCGATCGTCCTCGCCGCGGGCGCGCTGCAGGACGGCGCCGGCAACGTGAACGGCGAGGCGACGACGCTGAAGGTCGGCGAGGTCGCGCAGGCCCAGTGGCCGCGTGCGATGGGCGTCGGTGGCGGCCGCACCCCGGGCCCCGGCGGCCAGGGCACCTTCCCGCCATGACCGCCGAACGTCCGTGAGTACCTCCTATAGCGGGGTCTGACGGACGTTCGCGGCCCTTACGGCGCGCCGCGACGGCGCACGAGCGCCCGGCGCACCCGCAGCACGGCGAACGCGCCGAGCACGAGCAGCGCGATCACGAGCAGGAACGCCAGCACCGGGACCACGAACGCGACGACGACGAGCCCGGCGGACCCGAGGTCCTCGGCGAAGGACACGAACGGGTTGGCGGTGCCGGCGGTGCCGAGCGTCGTCCCGCCGCGGAAGCTCGCCCGCTCGAAGTGGACCGAGCCCGCGACCACCGCGCCCAGGAGGGCGGACGCCACCGCGGGCAGGTCGGTCTCGAGGCCGGTCTGGCCGGTGAAGAGCACGGCGCCCGACACGGGCGCGACCACCGTCCCGACCGCGTGCAGCACGTGGTCGACCGCCGGGACCTTGTCGCCGACGAAGTCCGCAAGCGTCAGGACGCCGAGGACGATCAGGCCGGTCGTCGTCTCGAGGTCGTCGAACGGCGCGGCGAGGTCCACGACGTCGAGCCGCGCGAGCAGGGCGCTCGCGAACAGCGGCAGCCACGCGTTGAGCCCCGCGGCCCCCGAGAGGCCGAACGCGGCGAAGAGGCTGCCGATCGCGGTGGCGGTGTCCACTACACGGCGGGCGCGGCAGCGCCCCGCGCGCGCTCGGGCCGGTGCCCGTCGAGCAGCCGTGCGGCGAGGATGCCGCTGAGCGCGCCGAAGAGGTGGCCCTGCCAGGACACGCCCGGCGTGGGCACGAGCCCGAACAGCAGCGTCGTGCCGAACATCGCGAGCACGAGCAGGCCGACCCCGAGGTGCAGCATGCGGCGGGTGTAGTACGCCCGGGCGATCAGGTAGGTGGCGTAGCCGAAGACGACCCCGCTCGCGCCGATGTGGATCGTGTCGCCGGGCCCGACCAGCCACGTCCCGACCCCGCCACCGATCGCGACGATCGCCGTGACCTTGGCGACGCGGACGAAGCCGGTCAGCGCGATGACGGCACCGAGCACCAGGAACGGGATCGTGTTGCCGATCAGATGCCCGAAGTCGCCGTGCAGGAACGGGGCGAGCAGGATCCCGAGCACGCCGTCGCCGTCGCGCGGGCGGATGCCGTTGGCGTCGAGGTCGCCCGCGGCGAGGTCGACGACCTCCACGGCCCACATGAGCGCCGACATCGCGCCCACGAGGAGCAGACCGCGCTCGCGGTCGCTGCGGATCCGCTCCGGCTTCGTCTCTACGGCCATGCCCCCAGCGTACGGGGCGGCGGGGACCCCCGAGGTCGAGGGGCAGACAGGGGAACATCCCCCATGCGAGGACACCCACCCCCGTCTTAGGTTCCACCCAACGGATCTTCAAGGGGGCACCATGCAGACCATCACCACCACCACCCGCACCAGCACCTTCGCGTTCGACGGTCCTCGCGTCGTCGAGCGGACCCGGGGCAGCGCTCATCCCAAGGTGCCGACGACCCGCCCGGTCGACGATTCCCGGCGGATCGGCAGGGTGGGGCAGGGCCGCCGGCCGTAGGGTCCTCAGGCGGCCGTACCGGCTTCTATCGTGGAGCCTGTGCAGGAGGTCCCGCCGCGACCCAACGTCGAGCTCAGGGTCGCCGCCTCCGGCGAGCCGATGGTCGCGTTCGGCTTTCCGTACCAGGCCGACCTCGTCGACGCGATGCGCGCGATCCCCGGACGCCGGTTCGACTGGGACACCAAGGAGTGGATGATCCCGCGGACCGACGTGACGGCGGTCTACATCGCCGACGCGCTGCGCCGCTGGCCCGACCTCGTCGCCGCCGACGACGTCGGGATCTGGCTGCGGCAGTCGCCGAAGACGTGGCTCGGCCGCGTCACCGTCCGCAAGCGGGGTGACTCTGGCCAGTTCCTCGTGCACACGATGGCCGGGCCGCTGCCCGATGAGATCGCCCGGCACGTCGTCGAGACGCTCACCGACCGCGACCACGTCCTGCCGTTCGACGCCGATGCGGCCGAGGTGCTGCTCGAGTCCGACGGCACCCGGCTCGACAAGGCCGCGATGGGCTGCGCGACCCGGCTCCAGGTCGGGCTCGAGCCGCCGTCGGCGGAGCTCATCATCGAGCACACGGTGGAGGAGGCGACGTTCGGCCTGCAGCCGCTTTGGGACCCCGACGCGGTCAAGGCGTTCGGCGCCCTCCCGGGTGCGGACTCCCGGGCGAGGACGCTGCCGATCGACCCGTGGGCGCTCGAGGCGCTCGAGGGCTTCCTGCGCACGTTCGTCGTCACCGTCTCGCCCGCGGCCAAGCATCACCTCGACCTCGGGCGCGCCGAGCACGCCGAGGCGATCGAGGCGATCCGCCGCTCGCGCGCCCGCGAGGCCGAG
>CADCVT010000482.1 GCA_902806215.1 uncultured Solirubrobacteraceae bacterium
CCGATCTCGGGACGAGCGAGCGGTCACCGACGAGATCTTCGGGCCGGTCGCGGCGGTCATCCCGTTCCGCACCGAGGCCGAGGCGATCGAGATCGCCAACGACACGATCTACGGCCTTGCGGGCTCGGTGTGGACCCGCGACGGCGCGAAGGCGCTGCGCATGGCGCGCGCCATCGAGGCCCGCAACCTCTCGGTGAACTCGAACACCGCGGTCCGGGTCGCGACGCCGTTCGGCGGCTTCAAGCAGTCCGGCTACGGGCGCGAGCTCGGGCCCCACGCGACCGACGCGTACACCGAGGTCAAGACCATCTTCTTCAGCACGGAGGCATGAGTGGCCCACCCCGCGAGTCCTGGCGGCCTCGGACACCCGGTGATCACCGCCTGGCGTCGTCCTCGACCGCTTGAAATGCCAGAGGCATTCCTTCGGGTCTGCGTCCTCGCCAGCCGGCGCCACCGGCCGCCCGAGACCACCACGACTCACGAGGAGGACCACTAGATGGCGGGTCGACTCGACGGCAAGGTCTGCGTCATCACGGGAACCGCGAGCGGCATCGGTGCCCAGACCGCCAAGCGCTTCAAGGAGGAGGGTGCGACGGTCGTCGGCGTCGACCTCAACGAGTCGCCGGGCGTCGACCTGTCGATCCAGGCCGACGTCACGTCCGAGGACGCGGTGCGCGACATGTACGCGCAGACGGCGTCGCAGTTCGGCGGCGTCGACGTGCTCTTCAACAACGCGGGCATCTCCCCCAACGACGACACGTCGGTGCTCGAGACGTCGTTCGAGGCGTGGCAGCGCGTGCAGGACGTCAACCTCAAGAGCGTCTTCCTGTGCTGCAAGCACGGGATCCCGCACCTGCTCGAGCGCAGCGGCGGCAGCGTCATCAACACCGCGTCGTTCGTCGCGATCCTCGGGGCCGCAACGTCGCAGATCTCCTACACGGCCTCGAAGGGCGGCGTGCTCGCGCTGTCCCGCGAGCTCGGCGTGCAGTTCGCCCGCCAGGGCGTGCGCGTCAACGCGCTGTGCCCGGGCCCGATCGACACCCCGCTGCTGCAGGAGCTCTACGCGAGCGACGAGGCGGCCGCGCAGCGCCGGCTCGTCCACATCCCCATGGGACGCTTCGGACAGGCCCGGGAGATCGCCAACGGCGTCCTCTTCCTGGCCTCGGACGAGTCGAGCTTCGTGACCGCCTCGACGTTCATGGTCGACGGCGGGATCAGCGGTGCTTACGTCACGCCGCTAGCGAACGAGTAGCGGGCGCACCGAACGTCAGCTCGTTGCGTCCGAGGGCGAGGACGTCGCCGTCCTCCAGCACCTTCGCGGTGACGCGTTCCCCGTTGACGAACACCCCGTTGAGGCTGCGGTCGTCGAGCACGCGCACGCTGTCTCCCTCGCGCAGGACGATGGCGTGCCGCCGTGACACGCTGGCGTCCTCGAGGCAGATGTCGGCGGTCGGGCTGCGCCCGATCCTCGTCGTGCCCTCTGCGAGCGCGACCTGTTTCCCGTCGACGATGAGATGCATGGCGGACGGGATGGTGCTCGCGATTCCTAAGCGATTCATCAAGAGGATGTGAACAGGGCCCAGAGCTCGGTCATCGGGACGCCGCGGCGGTCGACGTCGCCCGTGGCGGCCTCCTTGGTTCCGCGCGGTGGGTACTGCGAGAACCCCTCGTCGCCGCTGAGCCTCTTGGTCTCCTCCGCCCAGCCCGCGAAGCGCTCGGCCGCGTAGAACTTGGCGAGGTTGCCCGTGAGCATCCCTTCGAGCCAGTCCGAGTAGCCACGGCCGCCGAGATCCTCGGCCTGGCGGGAGTCCGGCGCGTGGTACAGGACGCCGCGCTCCTCGTCCCAGCTGAAGAACCCGCCGGCGACGTCGTGGGCGACGATGAGCAGGCCCGTCCGCTCGGACCACTCGTTCACGCCGTCCTCGAGCTGCTCGCTGCCGCCCGCGCCGAGGACGCGCAGCCAGCCGTGGTCGACGCTGAGCCCGGCCGTGCGGCGCACGATCGCGCCGAGGGGCGAGTTCGTCGTGATCTCGAGCTGTTCGAGCGCGGCCTCGCGGTGGGCGTCGTCGGCGGCGATCGGCTCGACCGGGACGGTCGACGCGCGGATCCAGCCGGTGACGAGCTCCCAGCCGCTCAACGCAGCAGCGTCGTCTCGTAGCCGGCGGCGGCGATCGCGCCGAGGACGATCTTCGCGTGGTCGCGCCCGCGGGTCTCGAGGACGAGCTCGACGGCGGTCTCGCGCACGTGGAGGTCGATGCCCTCGCGGACGTGCTGGACCTCGATGAGGTTCGCGCCGGAGTCCCCCACGAGCGTGAGCAGCTGGGCGAGCGAACCCGGGCGGTCGCCGATGCGGGTGATGAGGACGAGCCGGCGGCCGGCCTCGGTCTCGTTGCGGCGCGCGACATCGGCGAGCAGCCCCGCGTCGACGTTGCCGCCCGAGAGCACCGCGATCGTCGTGCCCTGCGACGCGACGTGCGTGCGGTGCGCGAGCAGCGCGGCCACGCCGACGGCGCCGGCTCCCTCGACGACGAGCTTGGCCTTCTCCATGAGCAGGATGATCGCGGTGGCGATCTCCTCCTCGCTGACCACGACGCGGTCGTCGAGCCAGCGGTCCATGAGCGCGGTCGTGAGCTCGCCCGGGTGCTTGACGGCAATCCCGTCGGCGATGGTGATCGCGGTGCGGTCGACCTCGACGCCGACGACCTGGACGTCGGGGCGTGCGGACTTCACCGCGATCGCGACGCCAGAGGCCAGGCCGCCGCCCCCCACGGGGATGACGACCTTCGCGAGGTCGGGCACGTCCTCGAGCAGCTCGAGCCCGAGCGTGCCCTGCCCCGCGACGACGTCGGGGTCGTCGAACGGGTGGACGAACGCGAGGTCGGCGGTCTCGGCGCGCTCGCGCGCGTCGATCAGGCACTCGTCGACCGAGGCGCGGCCGAGGATGACCTCGGCGCCGAGCGCGCGGGCTCCCTCGATCTTCGTCAACGGCGACTGGAGCGGCATGAAGACCTCGCAGCGCACGCCGAGCGTGCGCGCCGCGTGCGCGAGCGCCATGGCGTGATTGCCGGCGCTCGCAGCGACGACGCCGTTCGCGCAGCGGTCGCCGAGGGCGCTGACCTTCGCCGCAGCGCCGCGGACCTTGAACGAGCCGGTCCGCTGGAGGTTCTCGGCCTTCAGCGAGACCTCGGCGCCGAGCAGGTCCGTCAGGGTCGCCGACGGCAGCACCGGGGTCCGACGCGCGACCTCCTCCACCGCGGGCCGAGCGGCCTCGATGTCAGAGGAGAGAACGCTTTCGCCCTGCGGTCCTCGCAAGCTCGGACCTCCGGTCGACGTCACGATTAGAGCGCCACCACGGCGTCGATCTCCACCTGCGCGCCCTTCGGCAGCGCGGCGACGCCGAACGCCACGCGCGCTGGCGGATCGGCGGCGAAGAACTCGCCGTAGACCTCGTTGACGTCGGCGAACGCGCCGATGTCGGTGAGGTAGACCGTGCAGCGGATCGCGCGGTCGAGCGTCGTGCCGGCGGCCTCGCAGATCGCCTGGAGGTTCTCGAGGCACTTGCGCGCCTGGTCGGCGGGCGTGTCGCCGACGAGCTCCATGCTCTCGGGGTCGAGCGGGATCTGGCCCGAGCAGAACAGGAGGTCGCCGGTCCGGACGGCGTGGCTGTACGGCCCGATCGCCGCGGGAGCCCCGGGCGCGGTGATGGCTTGGCGGTCGGCTGGCATGGAGGCGAGGCTACTCCTCGCCCGCGGCGGGAGGCCGCGCCAATCGGTGGCCGGACGGTGCGGAGCCGAGTAGCGTTCCGGCCTTGCCTCGCCGCCTCCTCCTGCCGGCCGCCGCGCTCGTCGCCGCGCTCGCCGCGCCATCGCCGTCCCACGCCGCCGTCTCGTGGGGCCCCTGCCCCGAGCCGGAGTTCCAGGCCTTCCAGTGCGGAACGCTCCAGGTCCCGATCGATCGCAGCGGATCCGTCGGCGGGACCGTCCCGCTGTTCGCGCGCCGGTTGACCGCGGGCGGCCCGAACCCGGGTCGCGTCGCGCTCGTCGCGCTGAGCGGCGGGCCCGGCCAGTCGGCCGCCTCGTCGGCGGCGGACTTCGCGGTCGCGCTGGCTCCGGGCGTCCGCGAGCGCGACCTGCTCGTCTTCGACCAGCGCGGGACCGGCCAGTCCGGCGCGCTGAAGTGCTCGGCCCTGGGCCGCTCCGGCACCGCGCCCGAGGTCGTCGGCGGCTGCGCGCGGCAGCTCGGGCCGGCGCGCGGGTTCTTCCGCACGACCGACTCGGTCGAGGACCTCGAGACGCTGCGGCGCGAGGCGGGCTACGAGAAGCTCGCGCTCTTCGGCGTGTCGTACGGCACGAAGGTGGCGATGGACTACGCGTCGCGCTACCCGGCTCGCGTGGAGCGGCTCGTGCTCGACTCGATCGTCCCGCAGGACGGGCCCGATCCGCTCTTCCGTTCCTCGGTCGCCGCGATCCGGCGGGCGCTCGACGAGCTGTGCGGCGGCGGGCGC
>CADCVT010000483.1 GCA_902806215.1 uncultured Solirubrobacteraceae bacterium
CCGACCTCGACTACCTCGACAAGCTCGCGCAGTCCGACGCGCTGCTCGGCTTCGACCGCTTCGGCCTGAACATCCTGCTGCCGTTCGACGACCGCGTCGCGACGGTCGCCGCCATGTGCGAGCGCGGCTACGCGGAGAAGATGATCCTGTCGCAGGACGCGAACTGCTTCAGCGATTGGTTCCCGCCCGGCCTGAACGAGCAGGTCACGCCCGACTGGCACTTCCAGCACGTCATCGACGACGTCGTGCCTGCGCTCCTCGAGCGGGGGGTCACGCAGGACCAGATCGACCTGATGCTGCGCGACAACCCCCGCACCTTCTTCGAGAGGTAAGGGGGCTCCGCCCCCTCACGACCCCCCGATGGTCAGTGCCCTAGCGGGCATTCGCGCGGCGATACTTGCGGACCGCGAGCGGGGCGAAGATCGCGGTGATCGCGAGGCACCATCCCACGGCGAGCAGGATGTTCGCGTCGGCAGGCGAGCCGAGCCACAGCGACCGCAGCGCGTCGACGACCACGCTGACCGGGTTGGCCTCGGCGACCTGCCGCAGGCCGTCGGGCATCGACGCCACCGGCACGAACGCCGACGAGATGAACGTGATCGGGAAGATCAGCGTGAAGCCGATGCCGTTCGCGGCCTCCGGCGTCGAGACCGACAGGCCGATCAGCGCGAACACCCACGAGAACGCGAACCCGAGCAGCAGGAGCAGCCCGAACCCGGCGAGGATCTCGCCGACCCCTGCCTCGAACGAGAACCCGATGATGAGCCCCGTCGCGAGCAGGACGAGGATCGCCGTCGTGTTCGTCACCACGTCGGCGAGCGTGCGCCCGGCGAGCACCGATGCGCGTGCCGTCGGCAGCGACCGGAAGCGGTCGATGAGCCCCTTCGACATGTCCTCGGCGAGGCCGAGCGCGGTGACGAACCCGCCGAACGCGATGTTCTGGGCGATGATCCCCGGGATCAGGAAGTCGATGTAGCTGTCGTAGCCCGGCGTCTCGATCGCGCCCCCGAAGACGTACGCGAACAGCAGCACGAACATGATCGGCTGCACCGTGAAGCCGATGAGCAGGTCGGGCGAGCGCGGGAGGCGGACGAGGTTGCGCTCGGCCATCACCAGCGTGTCGGGCATCAGGCGGGTCATGCCGCCACCTCCAGGGTCTCGTCGGTTGCGCGTTCGTCGTCAGCGGCCTGGAGCTCATCCGGCTCCGCTGCCCGCCCCGTCAGGGCGAGGAAGACGTCATCGAGAGAAGGGCGGTCGATCGTCAGGTGGTCGACGCGAACCCCAGCGCGGTCGAGGAGCCGCGCCGCTTCCATGATCACTCCGGAACGCTCGCGAACCATCATCCTCACCGAGCCGTTCAGCGCGGCGGGCTCGTCGGCGGCGAGCGGTCGGAGCGCGCTGATCGCCGCGAACTCGGCCTCGGGATGCACCAGGTCGATCACGAGCCGATCACCGCCGACGCGCGTCTTGAGCTCGTCGGCCGTCCCCTCGGCGATCACGCGGCCGCGGTCGATGACCGCGATGCGGTCGGCGAGGCGGTCTGCCTCGTCGAGGTACTGCGTGGTCAGCAGGACCGTGGTGCCCTCCGCGACGAGGTCCTCGATCGTCTCCCACAGGTCGAGGCGCGAGCGCGGGTCGAGGCCCGTCGTCGGCTCGTCGAGGAACAGCACCGGCGGCCGCGCGACGAGCGCCGCCGCGAGGTCGAGCCGGCGGCGCATGCCGCCCGAGTACGTGCGCGCGATCCGCCCGCCCGCCTCCACCAGGTCGAAGCGCTCGAGCAGCTCGTGCGCGCGCCGTTTGGCCGCCGCGCGCCGCTCGCCGTAGAGGCGCCCGACCATCACCAGGTTCTCCACGCCGCTGAGGTTCTCGTCGACCGCCGCGTACTGGCCGGCGAGGCCGATCCGCGCGCGCAGCTCCGTCGCGTCGGCCACGACGTCGAGCCCCGCGACGCAGGCCGTGCCCTCGTCGGGCTCGAGCAGCGTCGTGAGGACCCGGATCGTGGTCGTCTTGCCCGCGCCGTTCGGCCCGAGGACGCCGAGGACCGTCCCCGGCTGGACCTCGAGGTCGACGCCGTCGAGGGCGCGGACGTCGCCGTAGGACTTGACCAGGCCTTGAGCCGCGATGGCCGGGCCGGTGCTCGTGTCGGTGGATCGCATGCGTGCATCGTCTCCTTCGTTAAGGTCAATATCTGTCCGCAATGCAGCCGATGCTTCAGAGGTCATGAGCGAGACCACCTCCAGCCGCCTGCTCACGTTGCTGTCGCTGCTCCAGGCCCGTCGCGGCTGGCCCGGCGGCGAGCTCGCCGACCGCCTCGGCGTGTCCGGCCGCACCATCCGCCGCGACGTCGAGCGCCTGCGCGACCTCGGCTATCCCGTCGAGTCGATGACCGGCCCGGCGGGCGGCTACCAGCTGCGCGCCGGCACCGCGATGCCGCCGCTCCTGCTCGACGACGACGAGGCGATCGCGATCGCCGTCGGGCTGCGCACCGCGGCCGGCGCGTCGATCGACGGGATCGAGGAGACGAGCGTCCGCGCGCTCGTCAAGCTCGAGCAGGTCCTCCCGTCGCACCTGCGCCGGCGCGTCAGCGCACTGCAGAACGCGACGACGACGATCACCTACGGCGGCGGCCCGTCGGTCGACCCGCAGTGCCTCACCGTCATCGCCGCCGCGTGCCGCGACAGCGAGCGCATCCGCTTCGCCTACACCGCGCGCGACAAGGTCGACTCGCGCCGCGAGGTCGAGCCGCACTCGCTCGTCAACGCGGGCCGGCGCTGGTACCTCGTCGCGTGGGACTGCGGGCGCGAGGGGTGGCGCAGCTTCCGCGTGGATCGCCTGAGGAACCCGGCCTCGACCGGCGTGCGCTTCGACCCGCGGTCCCTGCCTGCCAAGGACGCCGCGACGTACGTCAAGCAGGGGCTCTCGGAGGCCACGTACAAGTACGAGGCGCGGGTCACGCTGCAGGCTCCCGCCGAGGAGGTCCGCAAGCGGCGCTGGCTCGGCGGCACCGTCGAGCCGATCTCCGAGACGACCTGCGAGTTCTGCACGAGCGACGACAACCTCGACTGGCTGGCGATGCGCATCGCGATGCTCGGGTTCGAGTTCGAGTGCCACGGGCCGCTCGAGCTCGTCGAGCGGCTGCGCGAGATGGGGGAGCGGATCGAGCGGGGCATCGGAGCGGCGCATCGTCCGTAGGACCGCACGCCGCCCGCGAACTCATCGGTTCGTCCACGCGGCGTTCGTGCGGGGCGGGCAGCGGGAAAGCCCTTGGTCCTCATGGGAACCGACTACGACCCGCCCACTCGCCGCATCCCGCTCGAGCCGCAGCAGCCCGTCGCGGCCCAGCCCGGCTACGTGCAGGTCGAGCCGCCCGAGCACGAGCTCCTGCGCAAGGTGCGCTCGCTGCAGACCGGGCTCGCGCTCGTCGGCCTGCTCTCCGCGCTCGCCCTCGGCGTCGCCCTCTACACGCTGCTCACCGACGAGGACCGAAACAGCGGCGACGGCCGCCGCGGGGCGAGCAACGCCGAGGTCGAGCGGCTCGAGAACCGCGTGTCCGAGCTGCAGGACGACATCGACAACCGCGCGACGAAGACCTCGGTCTCCAAGCTGCGCGGCGAGCAGGAGCAGCTCTCCGAGAGCGTCGAGCAAGCCACGGGCGACGACACCGGCGCCGACGCGAAGGCCGCCGCCGATCAGCTGAAGACCGACGTCCAGGAGCTCTCCGAGCGCGTCGACAAGCTCTCCCAGCAGGTGCAGCAGGGCAGCACCGGCGGTACCGACGCCGAGCCCGGCGCCACCGAGACGCCCTAGCGCCGCGGCGGGCTACAGCCCCAGCACCTTCCCGAGGATCTCGCGCATGATCTCGTCGGTGCCGCCGCCGATCGGGCCGAGCCGCGCGTCGCGCGCCATGCGCTCGATCTCGTACTCGCGCATGTAGCCCGCGCCGCCGTGCAGCTGCAGGCAGGTGTCCATCACCTCGAAGCACGAGCGCTGCGTGAAGAGCTTGGCCATCGTGACCTCCTTGACCGCGTTCTCGCCCTCGACGAAGCGGCGCAGCGCGTCGTAGGTCAGCGTGCGGCCGGTGTGGGCCGTCGTCGCCATGTCGGCGATCTTGTGGCGGACGGTCTGGTGCTTGGTCAGTGGCCGCCCGAACGCGTTGCGCTCCGTGCAGTAGGCGATCGTCCGCTCGACCGCGAAGTCCATCGCGCCGACCGCGCCGAGCGCCATCAGCAGCCG
>CADCVT010000484.1 GCA_902806215.1 uncultured Solirubrobacteraceae bacterium
GCATGGTCGTCTTCACGCAGACCGATCGCGTCAAGCAGGCGCAGGAGGCCGTGCTCGAGTTCCTGCTCATCAACCATCCGCTGGACTGCCCGGTCTGCGACAAGGGCGGCGAGTGCCCGCTGCAGGACATCTCGATGGGCTGGGGCGGCGGCCGCTCGCGCTTCATCGAGCCCAAGCGCCACTTCCAGAAGCCGCTCGCGCTGTCGCCGCTCGTGCACATCGACCGCGAGCGCTGCATCCTCTGCTACCGCTGCGTGCGGTTCTCGCAGGAGGTCTCCGAGGACTACCAGCTCGTCCTGCGCGAGCGCGGCGCGGCGACGTTCGTCTCGACCTTCGACGGCCACCCGTACGTCGCGCCGTTCAGCGGCAACATCACCGAGCTGTGCCCGGTCGGCGCGCTCACGTCGCGCCCGTACCGCTTCCGCGCGCGCCCGTGGGACATCGAGCAGTCGGCGTCGGTGTGCACGCTGTGCCCGTCGCAGTGCAACGTCTCCTTCACCGTCCGCGACGAGCGCGTCCTGCGCGTCCTCGGCCGCGACAACGACGAGGTCGACGACGGCTGGCTCTGCGACAAGGGGCGCTTCGCCTACCAGGCCGCACACGTCGACGAGCGGATCACGCAGCCGATGGTCCGCGACGGCGGCGTCCTGCGCCCCGTGTCGTGGGACCGCGCGCTGAGCGAGGCCGCGTCCGCGCTCAAGCGCGCCGGCGCGAACACCGCGGCGATCGCCGGCGGCGAGACGACCAACGAGGAGGCCTTCCTCCTCCAGCGCCTGCTCCGTGAGGGGCTCGGTTCACCCCACCTCGACTCGTCGCCCCACGGCTCGCGCCCGCGCGACGAGCTGCTCGCGCTGGCCGACCCGGCGCTCCAGGCGACCGTGCCCGATCTCGAGTACGCGCACGCGGTCCTCGTGCTCGACTGCGAGCCCGTCGACGACGCGCCGATCCTCGACCTGCGCCTGCGCAAGGGCGTGCGCCGCAACCGGATGGAGCTGGCGATCGCGACGTCGCGCGCGTCGTCGCTCGACCCGAACGCGAAGCAGGTCGCGCGCTTCGCGCCGGGCCGGGGCGGGGAGTTCGCCCAGGCTCTGGCGGCGGCGATCAACGGCGAGAGCATCACCTCCCTCGCAGAGGCGGCCGGCGCCACGGAGGACTCCGTGCGGGCGGTCGCCGACTGGCTTGCAACAGCGGGTGAGGACAAGGTGATCCTGTTCGGGGAGCGGTTGAGGAACGCCCCGGGGATCCTTGCTCTGACTGACGCTGTCAACGTCTCAGGCCGGCAGGGCGCAGGGCTCCTCGAAGTCCCCGCTTCCACGAACGGCCGTGGCCTGCGCGAAGCCGGGTTCACCCCGGTCGCGGGCCCCGGCTACGCCGAGACGACGACGGGCCGCACGACTCCCGAGATCGCGGACGCTCTCGCGAACGGCGACCTCACCGCCGTCTACCTCCTCCACGTCGACCCGCTGCGGACGCTGCCCGACCGCGCCGCCTGGGACCGCGCCCTCGGCCGCGCGACGACCGTCATCGCCCATGCCGCGTTCCTCACCGAGGGCCTGCGCGCGCACGCCAACGTCGTCTTCCCGCAGGAGTCACACGCCGAGAAGGAGGGCACCGTCGTGCACCCCGACGGCCGCCTCCAGCGCGTCCGGCCGGCGATCGCGCACCAGGGCGAGAACCGCTTCGAGTGGCAGGTCATCGCCGACGTCGCTGCGCAGGTCGGGCTCGAGCTCGCCGTGCTCACCGGCGGCATGGTCACCCAGCAGCTCGTCGCTGCGGTGCCGTTCTACGCCGGCCTGACGCACGACGTGATCGGCGTGCGCGGCGTGCGCTGGCACGAGCGCGACGAGGCGTCGGCCTTCCCGTCCGTGCCGTCGGTGCCCGCGCCGAGCGCGGCGTCAACGCCGCCGGCGCAGGCCAACGGCCGGCTGCGCCTCGGCGCGTTCCGCTCGATCTGGGCGGCACCCGAGGTCGAGGCCTCCCCCGCGCTGAAGTTCCTCGCCCACCGGCGCCTCGCGGAGCTGTCGCCCGACGACGCCAAGCGCCTCGGCATCGCCGACGGGGCCGCGGTCGAGGTCGGCGCGAACGGCACGCGGGTCGCCGCGACCGCCGCGGTGCGCGCAGACGCGCCCGCCGGCACCGTGTTCCTCGAGGAGGACCTCGCCAACGCGCTGTCCGGAACCGACCTGGTCGAGGTGACGCCGTCATGACCGCCCTGCAGCTGGCCGACGTCACCTACTTCGAGAGCTGGTGGGTCCAGATCCTGAAGGGGATCGTGATCTTCGCGATCGCCCTCCAGATCCTCCCGATGGTGATCATCATGGAGCGCAAGCTCCTGGGCCGGTTCCAGATGCGGTACGGCCCGAACCGCGTCGGCCCGTTCGGCGCGCTGCAGCCGCTCGCCGAGATCCTGAAGTTCGCCACCAAGCAGGACTCGCGGCCGCACACGGCGATCCCGTTCCTCTACACGCTCGCCCCGGCGATCTCGATCATGACCGCGGTCGCCGCGTTCGCGATCGTCCCGTTCGGCGAGGTCGTCGACATCTTCGGCGCGAAGGTCGGCCTCTACGGGATCGACGTGTCGATCGGGATCCTCTACGTCTTCGCGTTCGGCGCGATCGCCTTCTACGGGCTCATGCTCGGCGGCTGGGCGAGCGGGTCGAAGTTCTCCTTCCTCGGCGCGATGCGCGCCGCCGCGCAGCTCATCTCCTACGAGGTCGCGCAGGGCCTCGCGCTCGTCGGCGTGATCATCACCGCGCAGTCCCTGTCGCTGACGCAGATCGTCGAGGCGCAGGAGGGCATGTGGTACATCGTCCCGCAGTTCGTCGGCTTCATCATCTTCATGGTCGCCGGCGCCGCGGAGACGAACCGCCCGCCGTTCGACCTCCCCGAGGCGGACGCCGAGCTCGTGCAGGGCTACATGACCGAGTACGGCGGCACCAAGATGGTCGCCTTCCTCTTCGCCGAGTACCTGAACATGCTCACGCTGTCGCTGCTCGCGGTGACGTTCTTCCTCGGCGGCTGGCAGCTCCCGTTCGGCATCGACCCGCCGACGTTCGTGGACCCGATCGTGGTCCTCGCGAAGATGTTCATCTTCATCTTCCTCTTCATGTGGATCCGGGCCACGCTCCCGCGTCTGCGCTACGACCAGCTCATGTCCCTGGGCTGGAAGATCCTTCTGCCGCTGGCGACGCTCAACGCGCTCGCCTCCGCGATCCTGGTGGTGACGCTCGACTGATGCCTCCCTACGCCCCTGAGCAGGACGTCATCAAGGTCGTCCGCGGCCCCGAGCCGGGAGGCGCCGGCGGCGCCTACCGCGCGTTCGGCGAGACGCTGCGAGGTTTGAAGACGACCTTCGGCCGGCTGCTCGAGAAGCCCAACACGATCCAGTACCCGGAGGAGAAGACGCCGGTCTACCCGCGCTTCCGCGCGCCCGGCCGTCATCGCCTGCACCGCTTCGAGGACTCCGGGCTCGAGAAGTGCGTCGGCTGCTCGCTCTGCGCGGCGGCCTGCCCGTCGGACTGCATCCGCGTCGTCGCGGCCGAGAACGCCCCGGACAACCGAGTCTCCGCGGGCGAGCGCTACGCGGCGGTCTACGAGATCAACCTCTCCCGGTGCATCTTCTGCGGCTACTGCGAGCTCGCGTGCCCGTTCGACGCGATCACGCTGGGCCACGACTACGAGCTGTCGGACTACAACCGCTCGGACCTCATCTTCACCAAGGAGATGCTGCTCGAAGAGCCCCTGGAGCGGACGCCCCTGCGCCGCGAGGGCGAGTAGTAGCCTCACCGCCGCCGTATGGCCGAGGTCTTCTTCTTCATCGCGGCGATCGGCGCCCTGGCAGGGGCCGTCGGCGTCATCTTCCCGCCGCAGGGAAACCCGTTCTACAGCGTGCTCTTCCTCGTGGGGCACCTGCTGATGCTGGCTGCTCTGTTCCTGCTGCTGCGCGCGGAGTTCATCGCCGCCGCCCAGGTCGTGGTCTACGCCGGCGCGGTGATGGTGCTCTACGTCTTCGTGCAGGCCTACATCGGCAGCGACGAGCCGATGCTCTCGCCACTCGCACCGAAGCTGCGCGGCTTCGCGTTCGTGTTCGTCGGGCTGCTGCTCGTCGAGCTCTGCATCGTGATCCTCGGCTCGGGCCTCAAGGCGCTCGACGGCGAGGGCGCGCCCTACCGCGCCGGGCCCGAGCGCCAGGACGTCTTCGGGTCGCCCGAGCAGATCGGCGACCTGCTGCTGACGAAGTTCCTCCTGGCCTTCGAGCTCGCCTCGATCCTCCTGACCATCGCCGCCGTCGGCGCGGTCGTCCTCGCGCGGCGCCGGGCCGGCGTCCACCCCGAGGGCGACGAGCACGTCTACAGCGTCGGCGAGCTGATCCTGCCCAAGGGCACGGGCTCGATGCGCGAGGCGGTCAGCGGGATCCCCGAGCACGTGCCGAACGCCGACGACGCGGGCACGCGTCAGATCGGCGCCGGCCACACGACCGAGGAGCGGGGTGGCTGGTGAGCATCCAGTGGTACCTCGTCGTCTCGGCCTTCATCTTCGCCATCGGTGCGTTCGGCGTGCTCGTCAAGCGCAACCCGCTGGTCATCCTGCTCTGCCTCGAGCTCATGCTCAACGCGGCGAACCTCGCGTTCATCGCGTTCAGCCGCATGCACGGCAACGGCGACGGCCAGATCATGGCCATCATCGTCATGGTCGTCGCGGCCTGTGAGGTCACGGTCGGCCTCGGCGTCATCGTCGCGATGCACCGCCGTCGCATGTCCATCGACGTCGACGAGATCCGCGAGCTGAACGGCTGATGCGCTGATGGATGACGTCAAGCTCTACGCCTGGCTGACGCTGCTGCTCCCGCTCGCCGGGACGCTCGTCAACGCCTTCGGCTACAAGGTCTTCCGGGGCAAGGTCCCGGGCTTCATCGGGACGGGCGCGCTGCTCCTGTCGTTCGTCAGCGCGATCCTGATGTTCCTCGCGCTCACCGACCTGCCCCATGAGGAGCAGCACGTCCGCGCGATCGCGTGGGACTACGCGGTGACGCAGGGCGGCGGCGGCCAGGGCGTCGACGCGCAGCTCGGCCTGCTGCTCGATCCGCTCAGCGTGTTCATGGCGCTCGTCGTCA
>CADCVT010000485.1 GCA_902806215.1 uncultured Solirubrobacteraceae bacterium
GAAGGTCGGCAACAAGGACCAGGCCGATCGCGACTTCGACGGCGTGGGCGACGCCTGCGACGAGGAGACGACCGTCCCCGCCTCGAGGTCGAGCGACTCGGTCGTCGGGAGCGCGCCGACGCCGGCGTCGCCGTCGGGTCCCGGCACGAGCGGTTCTGGCGGCGGCTCGGCCGGCGGCGGCTCGTCGTCCGGCGGGCCGGCGGCGCGTCCGTCGCTCACCGTCTTCAGCTTCCCCCGCCGGCGCCGCGTCGCAGAGATCCGCGAGGGCCTCGCGGTGCCCGTCCGCTGCTCGGCCGCGTGCTCGGTGGTCGGCGAGATCGTCGTCAGCCGGAAGACCGCCAAGCGGATGCGGCTCCGCACGACGCGTCCGGCGATCGTGATCGGGCGCGGGACCGCGGGGCTGGCAACGAGCGGCCGGACGTTCGTCTTCGTCCGCGTCCCGCCCGCGGGCCTGAAGGGCGTTGCCCGAGCCCGCCGCGTCGACGCGACGCTGCGGCTCGTCGTGGCCGACCGCGACGGCGGCAGCCGCTCGGTCGTCCAGCGCCGCGTGCTGATCCGGCGCTAACGCCGTAGCGCGATCGTCATCCGGCGTGCGCGGCTCGTGTTGCCCGCGGCGTCGACCGCCGAGAGCGTCAGCTGCACGCGCGGCTTGCGACGGCGGCGCAGGTCGGCGAGGGCTCGCCGGACGTGGGTCTTCGTCAGCGTCAGCGTGAGCAGCGCGCCGCCACCGTCGACCTCCACCCGCGCGGTCCGGGGCCGGATCTGCGCGTTGATGCCGCCCGCGTCGACGAAGCCGGTGACGTTGACCAGCGACCGCTCGCTCGCTGTGACGGCGATCGTGATGCGGCGCCGGCGGGAGGTGATGCGCTGGAGTGTCGATCCGCCCGCCTGGACGACCGGGCGCACGTCGTCCTCGACGGCACGGGCGCCGCCGCCCACGACGCTCCCGCTCGACGAGCCCGTCGTGCTGCCGGGCTCGCCGCCGGCCGGTGGAGCGACCTGGGCGCGGCCCTCGCTCTCGCAGTTGACGAGCCGGTCGAACTGATCGGCGTTGACGGTGTCGGTGCCGGGCCCGCAGTCGATCGTGTCGCCGACGCCGTCGGCGGCGATGATCGCGTCGTCGCCCGCTCCGGCGTCGACGACGTCGGCGCCGTTGGCGCCGTCCAGCCGGTCCTTGCCGTCGCCGGCCACGAGCCGGTCGTCGCCGTCGCCGCCGTTCAGGGCGTCGTCGCCCGCGCCGCTGTCGAGCGTGTCGTTGCCCTGCCCGCCGCTGAGCGCGTCGGCGGCGGCGGCGCGGCGCAGGTCGTCGGCGCCCTCCTGCCCGTCGATCGTCACCGGGAGATCGTCGCGCGCGTAGGTGACGCGGTCCTCGTTGGGCCCGATCGCGATCGTGGCCCGGTCGTAACCCGAGCGCTCGCACGTGACCTCGACCGGGTTGCCGGCGCTGTTGAGCCGGCCCGGCGAGCACTCGCGCACCGGGTACTGGAAGCCGTAGGGATCGGCCTCGTCGACGATGTGCACGCGGCCGCGCGAGTCGCTGTCGACGGTCATCGCGTTCGACACGCCCGCGTCGTCGTTGCGGACGTACAGCACGCCGCCCGCGATGGTGACCTTCGTGTCCGCCGCCGCGGGCGCGGCGACGGACAGCAGAGCGCCGCTCACGCCGGCGGCGAGGAGCAGCGCCCTTACGGTCACGGGCCTACTTCGCCAGCGCGTAGATCGTGTGCGGCTGCGAGAGCGACATGCCCGGCGTCGCCTTCACGGTCAGCCGGCCGCGCTTGACCACGCGCTTCGTGCCGCGCTTGAGCGTCCAGCGGTACGCGCCCGGGACGGCCGCGCCGTTGACGCTGATCGTCGTCGTACGGGAGCGCTTGGCGCCCTTCTTCTTGAAGCGGACCGTGCTCCCGACCTTCTTGCCGTTCGCGTTGTAGAAGGTCAGGTTGAACGTGCTGCGCTTCGTGCGCGAGAGGCCCTTCATCTTGATCGTGAAGCGGATGCGGCCGATCGCGCGGCCGAAGCCGGCGCCCGATTCGCCCTTGGCCGAGTCGCCGCCGGAGCCCGACGTGCCGGGTGCGTTCTTCGGGGCGGGCAGCTGACCGCCGTCGCGTGACACACCGTCCAGCGGGACGTACGGCATGCCCTGCCACTGCGAGCGCTGGATCTCGGCGGGACCGGCGGTCGTCGGCCACTTCGCGGCGCCCTCACCCGTGTAGCGCAGGATGTCGAGGCCGCGGTCCATGTCGGTCGCGAAGATGTAGCCGCGATGGGGCTTGGCCGACCAGTAGATGGTCGGCTTGTCGGCCACGAACGAGCCGAGCTCCTTCACGTTGCCCGGGTCGGAGTGATCGAGGACCTTCGCGCCGAGCGTGTAGTAGGCCTGCACCAGGCGGTTCTCCTTGGGCGCGGGCCAGAACACGTGCGCCGTGCAGGTGTCCTCCGTCCGCGTGGGGGCCGGAGCGAACGATCCCATCGGCGCGGCGCCGTTGTTCGCGAACGTCCCGTCCTTCGCGGCCTCGTAGAAGTGCGTGGCGCCGACGTCGGCCGCGGCGGGGCCGGGGCCTCCGCCATGGCCGCACATCGCGCCGGCCGGCGGTCCGGCATCGACGGCGGACTCGTCGACGACGATGATCTGAGAGCGATCGAAGTTCGGCTGCGCCTGATGCGAGATCGTCATCTCGGGCGAGGTGATCCGCTGCAGCTGCTTGGCGTTGAGCGGGTCGGTCACGTCGAAGACGTCGGTGGTGTGGACCGACGCGGCGTAGAGCAGGCTCTTGCCGTCGGGGCGGTGGTCGACGAAGGAGTCGTGCGCGACGGCCTGGACCCCCTGCGTGAACTGGATGTCGGCCTTGTGGACCGGCTTGGCGGGGTTGCTCACGTCGAAGACGCGGATGCGCTGCTTTCGCTGCGGATAGAACGCGGCGGTCTGCGGGTTGAGGTAGAGCCACTTGCCGTCGAGCGTGACGGTGTGGGTGTAGTCGCCGTAGATCCCGAACGGATCGGCGGCATCCTCGAGATCGATCTTCGCGATCATGCGCGGATTGGTCTTGTCGCTGATGTCGTAGATCGTCGCGGCGGTGCCGGCCTCCTTGCAGGGGCCCTTGGCCGGCGCGTGCGCGGTCGCGCGGACGGCGATCTTCGCGTCGGGCGAGAGGTCGATGTCGCCACCCGAGCCGGTGCACTTGTGCTCGCCGACCGTCCTCGGCTTGGTCGGATCGGAGATGTTGACGATGTCGAAGCCGTCGTCGTAGTCGACGTAGGCGTAGTCGCCCGCCAGCTCGAGCTCGTTCTTCTGCGAGTCGTCGATCTCGAGCGTGGAGACGGGGACGATGTTCTTGCCGGTGCCGGCGAGGGGCGCGCCGAGCGCGGTGCCTGCCAGGGTGAGCGCGAGCGCCAGGGCGCCGAGCAGGATGCGGGAGGTCATGTCTCGTCAACGACCGTGCACCGAAATACTGTCGGTCCCGGCAGAAGTTGTGTGTGCAACTACATGCGATAGACTCAGGACATGGAACTCGGCCTGTACACCTTCGCGGAGCTGACGGATCCGTCCGTCACCCCGGCGCGCCGGTTGCGCGACCTCGTCGAGGAGATCGAGCTCGCCGACGAGGTCGGCCTCGACGTCTTCGGCCTCGGCGAGCACCACCGGCCCGACTTCGCCGTCTCGTCGCCCGCCGTGGCCCTCGCGGCCGGCGCCGAGCGCACCTCGAACATCCGCCTGACCAGCGCGGTCACCGTCCTCAGCTCCGACGACCCGGTCCGCGTCTTCCAGCAGTTCGCGACGCTCGACCTGCTGTCGGGCGGGCGGGCCGAGATCATGGCCGGCCGGGGCTCGTTCATCGAGTCGTTCCCGCTGTTCGGCCTGGACCTCGACGACTACGACCGCCTGTTCTCCGAGAAGCTCGAGCGGCTGCTCGCGGTCCGCGCGGGCGAGGTCCCCGGCGTGTACCCGCGGCCGCTCCAGGACCCGATCCCGGTGTGGATCGCCGTCGGCGGCACGCCGCAGTCGGTGGTGCGCGCCGGCGTCCTCGGCCTCCTGGTGGCGCTCGCCATCATCGGCGGCGCGCCGGCGCGCTTCGCGCCGATGGCCGACCTGCACCGCCGCGCAGCGGCCGAGTCCGGGCACGAGCGGCTGCCGCTGTCGATCAACTCGCACGGGTTCGTGGCCGAGACCTCGCAGGCCGCGCGCGACATCGCCGCCGCGCCGACGATCCAGGCGATGAACAAGATCGGCCGCGAGCGTGGCTGGTCGGCGATGACGCGCGAGCAGTTCGACGCCTCGACGGCGCTCGAGGGCGCGAACCTCGTCGGCTCCCCCCAGGAGGTCGCCGAGAAGATCCTCTGGCAGCACGACATCTTCGGCCACGACCGGTTCCTCATCCAGTTCAGCGTCGGGACGGTCCCGCACGACAAGCTCATGCGGTCGATCGAGCTGTTCGGGACGGAGGTCGCGCCGATCGTTCGCGCCGAATTGGCGCGACGAGCAGCCCAAACAGCCGCGTAGCGCTATCCTCTGTGGTGCGTCCGGCCTCTTCGCCGACGCGAGGCAGCTTGCTTGGGTCCCGCCCCCGTGGCGGTTCGGGTCAGCCGTAGCCTCCCGAACCACCCCCGCGGCGACCACTCGCCGCAAGGAGTCTCAGAGTCTTGTCCAAGCAGTCCTTCGCCGATCTCGGCGTCTCCCCCGTTGTCGTGCGTGCGCTCGAAGAGCGCGGCATCGACGCCCCCTTCGCCATCCAGGATCTCGTCATCGCCGACACGCTGGAAGGCCGCGACGTCCTCGCCCGTTCCCCCACGGGAAGCGGCAAGACGCTCGCCTTCGGCATCCCGATCGTCGACCTCGTCGAGGCCACCGATCAGCGCCCGTCAGCGCTCATCCTCGCTCCGACACGTGAGCTCGCGACGCAGATCACCGAGGAGCTGCGCTCGATCGCGCACGCCCGCGCGCTGAAGATCTCCACGGTCTACGGCGGCGTCGGCATCGAGAAGCAGGCCCGCGAGGTCAAGAAGTCGCACATCCTCGTCGCCACGCCCGGCCGCCTGGAGGACCTCATCGCCCGCAAGGCGCTGAAGCTCGACCAGGTCAACGTGCTCGTCCTCGACGAGGCCGACCGCATGCTCGACATGGGCTTCCGCCCCGCCGTCGACCGCATCGTGTCGCAGACCCCCGTCGATCGCCAGACGCTGTTCTTCAGCGCGACGCTCGAGGGCGAGGCCGGCCGGATCGCGTCCGAGTACACGAACGACCCCGCGCGCCACGAGCACACGCCGAAGGAGCGGCGCCCGGTCGACATCGAGCACCACTTCGTCGCCGTCGAGCGCGCCGGCCGCGTCGACACGCTCGTCGACGACCTCGTCGACCTCGAGCTCGATCTCGCGCTCGTCTTCGTGCGCACCAAGCGCGGCGCCGACCGGCTCGTCAAGAAGCTCGGCAACGAGGGCGTCAAGGCCGTCGCCATGCACGGCGACAAGACCCAGGGCCAGCGCGAGCGCGCCCTGCAGTCGTTCACCGACGGGCGCGTCGACACGCTCGTGGCGACCGACGTCGCCGCGCGCGGCATCGACGTCGACCGCATCTCGCACGTCATCAACTTCGACCCGCCGGCCGACCGCGAGGGCTACGTGCACCGCATCGGCCGCACCGCCCGCGCCGGGCGCAGCGGCGTCGGCGTGACGTTCGTCGACGACGAGACGGCGTCCGACGTCGAGAAGATCGCCGGCGACCTCAAGCTCGACCGCGAGTTCGCGATGACCGGCCTCGGCGAGCGTCGCGGCGACGGCGGCGGCGGTGGCGGTGGCGGGAACCGCACCGGCAACGGCGGAGGGCGCAACGGCGGCCCGAGCCGCAC
>CADCVT010000486.1 GCA_902806215.1 uncultured Solirubrobacteraceae bacterium
CGCCGCGCACCCGCCGCATGTAGGCCCCGAGCCCGGCGGCGTTCGCCGGCTCGCCCAGGCGCTGGATGCGACGGCTGACCGCACGGCAGATGCGCTCACCGCTCGCGCGGTAGGCGGCCGCGCCGCGGCGCGACGCGCTCGGGTCGCACGCGACCTCGAGCCGCTCCTGCGCGGCGAGCATCCTGCGCTCGGCGGCGCGCAGCGCGGCCGAGCGCGACGACGCCGCCTCGAGCACGGGCGCGTCTCCGGCGACCGCCTTGGCGACCCGTCGAAGCTCGCGGGCCTGCGTGCGCAGCCCGGCGACGTACGTGCGGTGCGCCTCCTCCTCCCCGCGCGGCGGGCGCAGCCGCTCGAGCTCCTCGGCGAGCGCCTCGGCGCGGACGGCCATCCGGCGCGTGAAGGCCGAGTAGCCCGCGCGCGTCGGCGACGGCAGCGGCGAGGACAGCAGGCGCACGTCGCGCTCCGTGCACGCGACGCTCGCGCGCAGCGAGTAGCCCTGCGCGGGGATCCCGACGAGGTCCAGGCGCCACTCGCCGCCCGAGCGTCGCAGCGGCAGGTGCTCGCGTTCGCCGAACGTGTCGATCTCGGCGACGTCGCCGTTGATCTCGACCTTGGCCTCCTCGACCGCCGCGAGCGTCGTGGCGTTGATCGCGAAGCTCGTGCCCCCGGACTCCGCGAAGCGCGCGCGCAGGAGCGACTCGCAGCCGGGCGTCCCGAGCCGTGCCGCCGCGAGCCGGCCGAGCAGGTCGCGCGTCCGCGGCGTCACCGCCCTGCAGGCGGCACGGGCGTCCTCGGTCTCGGTGGCCGAGGCGAAGCGGCCGATGGCGTTGCGGACGTCCTGCTCGTCGTCGCCGCCGCACGCGGTGAGGACCATCGCGATCGCCGCGACGCACACCAGGGCGAGGCGGCGCACGCCTTCAGCTGGGGTACAGGCTCGCGGTGCCCGACGCCACGATGGCCGCGGCGGCGGCGAAGACCGCGATCGCGGCGCAGCCCGCCACGGCGAGCACGAGCGAGCGCCGCTGCTCGCCGAGGACGATCACCAGCGCCGCGAGCAGGCCGCCGGCGAGGCCGCCGAAGTGACCGCCGACGGAGATCGACTGCGAGTAGGCGAACGTGATGACGATGTTGAGGATCAGGATCGGCCCGATGAACGTCTGCATCGGGTCGACGCCCTGGCGCCGCAGCAGCAGGAACGCGGCGCCGAGCAGCCCGAACACCGCACCGGACGCGCCGAGCGTCGGGTTCTCGGGCGAGAGGAGCATCACGCCGAGCGAGCCCGCGAACAGCGACGCGGCGTAGAGCGCGGCGAACCGCCAGGGGCCGAGCCGCGGCTCCAGCAGCTGCCCGAGGAAGTAGACGCCGACCATGTTGAACACGAGGTGGAGCGGGCCGTCGTGGAGGAAGCCGGAGGTGACGAGCCGCCACCACTCGCCGTCGTTGACGTACGGGCCGAACAGCACGCCCTGCTGGTAGGCCCAGCTCGCCCCGGTGTTCGAGGCCCCGCCTGCGCCGATGATCTGGGCGACGAAGACGATGAGGTTCAGGCCGATGAGCGCGTAGGCGACCTGCGGCACCGCGTTGTACATCGCCGCGGCGTTGACGACCTTCGTCTTCTGCTTCGCGCAGTCCGGGCAGCGCATGCCCACGTGCGTGGTGGTCATGCAGTCCACGCAGATGGGGTTCGCGCACGACGAGCAGGAGACCCTCGTCTCGACCGAGGGGTGGCGATAACACGTCTGCATGGTCGGCCTGGAATCCACGCTAGCAGCCGAACCTGACCGCCAATTCAGGCGGCGATCAGGCCGTTGCTAGGTCTCGAAGACGATCTTCGCGGCGGTGGTCGGGTGGGGGCTTCCGCCCACCGGCTCGGTGCTGACGAGCACCTGGTCGACGCCCTCCATGTCACCGGGCACGGCGACGGAGGCGTGACCGTCCTTGGTCGGCGTGAACAGCGCGTCGGTGGGCTCGGGCGCGGCGCTGCCGCGCTTCTTCCACACCTGGTACACGTGATCCTTGCTGGGCGCCTTCATGCCGGTGACGATGAGCGTGCCGCGTCCGTCGTCCATGCGCAGCTCGGCCGTCGTGCCGGCCGGGACCGCCTTGGCCGGGATGTTCGCCTTGACCGGGGCGCCGGGGTCGTCGCCGCCGTTGCCGCCGTTGCCGCCGATCATCACGATCGCGATCAGGACGGCGGCCGCCGCCGTGGCGACCGGCGCGAGGAACCGAAAGTCGAAGCGACGCTCGCGCCGATGCGGCGCCTCCGCCGCCCGGCGAGCCTTCGCCTCCGACTCGACGATGGCCATGATGCGCTTCTTGAGATGCGGGGGCGGGTCGACCTGCTCGGCGCTCGCGGGGAGCGCGGCGATCGCGGGCCGCAGCGTGGCGAGGTCGGCCGTGCACAGCTCGCATTCGGCGAGGTGCCGTTCGAACGCGCGGGCGTGCTCGGGCTCGAGCGCGCCGAGCGCGTAGGGGGCGACGTCCTCGCCGCAGGCTGCCTGGGGGTGCATGTTCATGCCCATGCCTCCCGGGCTTCCTCGCCGAGCGTCGCGCGCAGCTTCTCCAGGCCGAGACGCATCCGGCCCTTGACGGTGCCCAGCGGTGTGTCGAGCATCTCGGCGATCTCCGTGTGGGTGTACCCGCCGAAGTAGGCGAGCTCGATGACCCGGAGCTGATCCGGGGGAAGGGTCTCGAGCGCCTGGCGCATCTCGGCGCTGTCGCCGCGGCGGCCGACCTCGACCTCGACGCGCTCGGGGGCCTCGAAGCGCTCCTCGATGCCCTCGTCGCTGGCGCGGCGCTTGTCGTGCACCGTCGAGCGGCGCAGCGCGTCGATCGCGCGGTTGTGCACGATCCCGAGGATCCACGTGCGGACCGAGCCGCGCTGCGAGTCGTACCGGGCTCCGGCGCGCCAGAGGCTCAGGAACGCCTCCTGCACGACGTCGTCGGCCGTTCCCTTGCGTCCGCACATGCGGTACGCGAGCGAGTAGGCGGCGGTCGAGTGGCGGTCGTAGATCAGGCTGAAGGCCTTGGCGTCGCCGCGGGCCGCTCGATCCATGAGCTCCTCGTCGGCGAGCGACGAGTGCGTTGACAGAGAGGGTCGGCGGAAGGAAGGCATCGGGTTCGCGGGTTCCTACGCCGCGTGTACCCGACTGGATCAGCGCTTGAGCAGCCGGTCGAGCATCGACTTCTTGGCTTGGCGCCTTGCCCGTAGGACCACGAGGCCCGCGCCGGCCCCCGTGGCGATGACCCCGGCGGCCACCGGGCGCGCCAGGCGCGTCCAGTTGCGGGGGTCGCTCAGCGCCTCGAGCTCCCACTGCTCGAGCTCCTCCCACGCCGCCTCGTTGAGGCGCGTCAGGCGCGTCTCGAGCTCCGCCGACAGCGAGGCGGGCGGGTCGATCGGCGCGAAGGCCTGCTTGAGCAGGGCCTCGAAGTCGGGGCTCTGGGCGTCGCTCATGCGTCGGTGTCCGTATCGGCGGTCTTCACGATCTCTTCGAGCTGCTTGATCGCTCGGTGCAACAACACCTTCGTGGCGCCATCGGTGCGGCCGAGGGCGCGGGCGATCTCGCGGTTGTCCATCCCGAGCGCGAAGCGCATGATCAGCGCCTCCTTGCGGTCGCCCTGCAGCTCCTGCACGCCGGCGAGGATCCGCTTGAGCTCGTCGCGGCCCTCGACCAGGTCCTCGGTGGTGTGGCGCGTGCTCAGCATGGTGTCGTCGATGTTCGTCTGAGGCTTGCGGCTCTTGTCGCGGTGGTGGTTCGCGGCGAGGTTGTGCGCGATGCGGATGAGCCACGGCCGCAGCGGCCTGCCCTTGGACTCGCGTTGCGCGCGCTCGAAGTGTCGGTAGGCCTGGATGAACGTCTGGGTCGTCAGGTCCTCGGCGTCGTGGTGGTTGCCGATCCGGTAGTACGTGTACGAGTAGACATCGCGCAGGTGGGCCTTGTAGAGAGCGCTGAACTCGCGGTCGAGCTGATCCTTGGTCTCCGTGGCCACGGCGGTGGAGCCTAGGCGACCGCGCGGCTCCTCCTGCGCTCGGCGAGCTCGTCGCGACGCTCGACGCTCGTCATGTCGGCGCCGGTGCGCGCCTCGAGCCCGACGCTGCGCATGAGCTGCGTGAGCTGGGCGGCGAACGCGCGATCCGTGCTCGCGGCGACGACGTTCGCGCCGGCCTCGAGCCAGTCGGCAGGGTCGTCGGGTCCGTCGAGGACCGCGACCGCTCGCGCCACGACGCGCTCGGACACGAAGGCGCTCGGCACGGTCTCGAGCGGCGGCACGAGGCCCTTGCTCAGCACGACGACGCCGGCCTTCTCGGGGATCCGCTCGCCGTGCGCGGCGAGGACCCACGGCAGCGCCCGGCTCGGGACCGCGAGCAGGACGAGGTCGCTCGAGGCGAGGTCGGCCTCGTTCGCGCGGACGACGTCGATGCCGTCGAGGTCGATCCCGGGCAGGGCCGGGTTCTCGCGCGCGGCGCGCAGTTGCTCGGCGTGCTCGCGCGTGCGCGTACCGAGCTGGACCTCGAGGCCCGCGCGGCGCAGGCCGATGGCGAGGCTCGTGCCGCACGCGCCGTCGCCGATGACCGTCGCGCGGCGCAGCGGGGAGAGCCCGCCGAGCCACTCCCACTGCAGCGCGACGCACGGCCAGACGCGATCGGTGACCGCCTGGGCGAGGTTCCTGCTCGGGTTCTGCACGGTCGGGAAGGTCAGCGGGCGGCCGGCGCGGATCGTGACCCGGTGCGGGCGGATCCGCAGCTTCCTGCGGACGTTCTCGGTGCCGATGACCGCGATCGGGACGACCGGCGCGCCGGACTCGAGCGCGAGGCGGCCGATGCCGCGCTTGGGGGTCCCGAGACCGCCGGGGCGCACGCGCGTGCCCTCGGGGAAGATGAGGACGACGTCGCCGCGGTCGAGGATCGTGCGCGCGGTGGTGAGCATCTCCTGGTCGCTGGCGCCGCGGTCGACGGGGACCGCTCCGAGGGCGTTGAGGAACCAGCCCTGCAGCCGGTTGTGGAAGAGCTCCTTCTTGGCCACGTAGTAGACGGGCCGCTTCAGCATCGCGCCGATCACGAACGGATCGAGGAACGAGCGGTGGTTCGCCGCAAGCAGCAGCGGGCCGTCGGCGGGGAGGTGCTCGCGCCCGATCCGGCCGAGCCGGAAGTACAGGCGGAAGAACGGGATCAGCACCCAGCGGACGGGCCAGTAGACGAGCGGGTTGACGCCCTTCGTGCGGGCGCGCTGATGGAGGGCGTGAGCGTCCATGGGTCACGTTGGGATACTCCGCCTGCTCTACGCCGTTACAGTGCGCTGCTCATGGCGATCGATCGGGCACAGACAGCACGCGGAGCACTGGCAGGAGCCGTCGCCGCGGGCGTGTGGGCCGCGCAGCAGCCGCTCGACATGAAGGTCTTCGGGGTCCCGTACGACGACACGGAGCTTCTCGGCAAGGCGCTGACCCGCGGGCGCTTCTGGCGACCGGTCGGCGTCGCGCTGCACCTGGCCAACGGCGCGGTGTTCGGCGCGGCCTACGCGGTCGCCGCCCCGCGGGTGCCGCTGCCGTCCTGGGCGCGCGGCCCCGCCGCGGCGCTGGCCGAGCACGCGGCCACCTGGCCGCTGACCTCCGTCGTCGGCACGGTCCACCCCGCCGGCAAGGACTTCCCGCCGCTCTTCGCCAACCCGCGCGCGCTCGCGCAGGCGACCTGGCGACACCTCCTCTTCGGAGCCGTCCTCGGCGAGCTCGAGCGCCGCTGGAACGCCCCGTCGGACCCCGAGATCCCCTCCTACGAGCACGTCGCCTCGACGAACGGCCACGGGGACCTCGAGGCAGCCCTCTCGGGCTCGTCGAACTAGCCGGGTCCGCCTACACTCCGGCGTCGTGCCGGAGTAGCTCAGTTGGTCAGAGCGCCAGTTTTGTAAACTGGATGCCAGGGGTTCGAATCCCCTCTCCGGCTCTCTCAGGTCGTCGTCGCGAACTCGTTTGCCGGGAAGAGCCTTCGGCCGAGGTTGATCGCACGCTCGATGGCGACGTTCGCGAGCGCTCCCGCGACGATGCCCGCGGCGACGGCGAGGTGGCCGTAGCCGAAGAGGTACGGGACGGCCCAGGCGAAGAAGACCACGGGGAGCAGCGTCACCCCGGACGCGAACGCTCGGATGCGGCGGGTCTCGCCGAGGGTCAGGCTCGTGAGCATCAGCAGCGGCAGCCAGATCACCACGATGAGGACGATCGCGTCGAACCAGACGGAGAGGATCCCGCCCATCGCGAGCAGGACGGCGCCGAGGACGGCACCGCGCAGGAGGGTCGTGCGCTTGCGCGTGGCGGGCGTCAGGAGCAGTCCGGCGAAGGCGATCCACCCGAGGCACTCGAGCGCGCCCGGCCCCATGTCGAGCCTGCTCGCCACGGCGCCGTCGTCGTACCCGACGCACTGCGTCCCGGTCGGCCACAGACGCCCTCTCACCTCGAAGTCGTTGCCGGTCCCGCGAGCCTCCGTGAACTCCCACGGGCAGCCGTTGGGGTCCGCGTAGGCCGCTGCCGCCAGCGCGCTGCCGACGACGACCGCGGCGCCGCCGATCGCGAGGTGCGCCCTGCTCGGCCGGAGCAGCTCCACGTCAGGCTCCCGAGCTCGTCGCTGCGAGCTTCGCCGGACAGAGCGTGCGGCCCAGGTGGCGCGTCTTGACGATAACGACCGCTCCGATGACTCCGGCGGCGATCCCGGACACGGTCGCCACATGCCCCAGGCCGCCCGTGAAGAGCGGGACGACCCACGCGAAGAAGACGATCGTCGGCAGCGGGGACGTCGCGATCGCGCCTCCCGCGAGCACGCTCGCGACCAGGACCCCGACCACGAGAGCCGTCCTTCGCATTCGGGGAAGTCTAGGTCAGGTACTGCGAGCAGACGGAGGGGTCGCCGCTGTTGAAGCCGGCGAGCAGCGCGTCGCGGCGCTCCTCGGGCGTGCCGTGGTGCTGCGCGTTGCCGACGTCGAAGTCGCCGACGGCGAGCGCGGCGTTCGTCGCCTCCTCGAGGTCTCCTGGCTTCAGCGCTCCCTCCTCGTACTGCGAGTGGGCCCAGGTCCCCGAGAAGCAGTCGGCCTGGAGCTCGAACGGCCTGGCCGACTTCGTCTCGCGGTTGTCGAAGATTCCGAGCTCCTGCTGGAGGTTGTGCGCGTACTCGTGCGCGACGACGTACGCGACCGCGAAGTCGCCGACCGCCCGCCCGTACCCGGCGGATTCACCAGGGAGCCCCTCGAGCACGCCCTCGTAGAGCGCGGCGGCGAACCGCTGCGCGACGTAGATCGTGTCGTCGGCCGGGCAGTAGAACGCGGCGTTGTCGTCGGCGGGCTGACCGCAGCCGGTCAGCACGCGCGAACCCGGCGGCACCCATACGTAGTTCACGCGCGGCTGCGGCAGGTCGGCCGCGGCGAACGTCCGCTCCCAGTAGGTGTCGATCGTCCCGAGGACGTCGGTGAGGAACGCGTCGATCGTCGTCGGCTCGTTGCGCCCGCGCGAGCGGACCTTCGGGCTCGTCTGCTCGGGCTGCTCGAAGACCTTCTCGAAGTCGGCGAGGATCTCGTCGATGCGCTTGCCGTAGCGCTCGCGCCGCTCCTCGAACTCGCGCTCGGCCTTGTCGATGCGCTTCTCGACGTCGTCGCGGAGCCGGTCGAACTCGTCGCGGGCCTGGTTGACCTCGCCGTCGCCGCACCCCGAGAGGGTGACGAGAACGAGCACGAGCAGGGCAAGGAGGCGGGTGGGCACGCAGCCAAGGGTTCCCACCCGGAGCCTCGCCGAGACATGAGCGCAAGTTCGTGCGCGTTGTCGCGTTCTTCGGTGCTTAACGCGTCGAAACGCTGGGGGGATCCACGATGGACACGAAGCTCGCGCGCCGCGCCGGCGCGCTCTCACTCCTGACACTCGGCCTCGCGGCCGCGCCGCCGGCCCAGGCCGCCGAGGCCATGCCGACCGCCTGCACGGGTGCCGCGGTCACCGACCCCGTCGGCGACGCCGACGTCTTCACGCCCGACAAGGCGCCCGGGTTCTTCGTGCCGGTCGAGGGCAGCCTCGACGTCCGCGAGATCTTCTTCACCAAGGAGACCGGCGCCGACGGCAAGCCGCGCCTGCGCGCGAACGTCGGCGTCGCGAGCCTCGACAGCAAGGGCAACCCGACCGCCTACGGCAAGTCCTCGGTCTGGGACGTGCGCTTCACGACCGCCGACGGCTGGACCTACATCGCGACCGCGACGCTCAAGGACGGCGCGTGGTCGTTCTCGCTCGACCATCCCGCGCCGATCGGCCGCCCGGACGCGCCGCTGGCCCAGCGCATCGACACGACGATCACCGGCAAGGCGTACGAGGGGCGGCAGGGGGTCATCTCGATGGACATCCCGACCGAGCACATCCTCGACTGGTCGGGCGGCGGTGCGTTCACCGACGTCTCCGGCGGCAGCAGCGTCGAGAACTCCCTCTACTACTCCGACCAGGCGCCCGACGAC
>CADCVT010000487.1 GCA_902806215.1 uncultured Solirubrobacteraceae bacterium
ACTCAGACGTGCGTCAAGATCATCCGACATGGTCTCTCCTCTCGGTCCGGACGCGACCCTATGGACACACTTCACCGAAATCAAGCTGGTGGTGGGATCGTTACCAGCGAGAACCGGGGGCCGTCCTGGACCGGGTCGACCCAGTGCCAGGCGCGGGGGTCGCAGAGGAGCAGCGTGCCCGCCACGTCCGGGACCTTGACGAACGTCGCCTCCGTCGCCTCGACGACGAGCCCGTCACGCCGCGACGTCGTCAGCGGGATGACGCCCTGTGCCACCTCGTCGCGGTGCGGAAGCACGAAGTCGCCCGTCCCGTAGCGGATCAGCTGGACGTAGAACCTGCGTTGCCGATCGGCCGGCACTGCGAGCGCATCCAGCAGCGCCGTACGGAGGGTCTGGCTCATGCGGTTACCCGGCAGGACGTGGTACTGGTCCTGCTCCTCGTCCTCGGTGTGCCGGGTCGGATCGAACGCCCGATGCCCGGTTCCGCGTCGCGCGAGCTCCGCCCGGCTTGGGTAGGTCACGAACCGCTGGGACTCCGCGGCGGCCATCTCGACCAGCTGGCCGCACCCGGCCACGAACCCCGGCAGGACACGGAGGTCACGCATGGTCGGGGACCACCAGCGTGACGCGCAGCGGGCTCAAGATCGGGCTGACCCACCACCACGTCTGCGCCCGAAGCCTCACGCCGTCGCGGTCGTGATCGACGAAGCGCTCCACGCCGGGTCCGTCGATGACGGTGATGCCGTCGCTCGTCGACGAGGTCAGCGGGAAGACGCGCACCGCCGCCGGCGCGTCGTCGGCGAGCCACACCGCTCCGCGGGTTGGCAGTACGTAGTCGCCCTGCGTGAAGATCTGGACGCGCGACGAAGTGAGCTCCGCCTCCGAGACCGCGATCGCCGCACGGACCTGGTCGTGCAGCTCGTCGGGCAGCGGCACGGTGCCGTAGCGCGATGCTCGCCCGTCGAACCGCGGCTCGTGCCTCGCCGTCGGCGCCACACGCTCGACCGCGGTCACGATGCTCGCCGCGAGACCGGCGGGGACCCCGCCGATCCGGGTGTCGCCTGCGCTGGGCGCGCCGGGCCGTTCGTCGTCGTTCGGGCCGACCACCGACGGGACCGTACCGGGACGAGCGTCGGCACCGCGCGAGGGCGGATATTCGGCTGGACCTGCCCACTTCGGCGCATACGACCGCGACGAAGAGGGGAGGAGCCCGATCGTGTCAGGGTCGCTGAGCGTTGACCGCTTCCGGGGTGCGATCGTGGGTCTGGCGGTCGGGGACGCGCTCGGCGCGCCCGCGGGGCTTCCCGCGGGGACGTGGACGGCCAGCACCGCGATGGCGCTGTGCCTCGCCGACAGCCTCGTCGAGTCCGAGGGGTTCGACCCCGTCGACCAGCTGCACCGCTACGTGCGCTGGTACCGCGACGGGGACTACTCGAGCACGGGGACCTGCCTCGGCATCGGCGCCCCGACTCGCGCCGCGGTGGAGCGCTTCGAGCGGACCGGCGAGGCCTTCCCCGGCGACGTCGACGCAGCGGCGAACGGGATCGAGCCGCTCACGCGGCTGGCGCCGGTCGCGCTGACCTTCGCGGCCGACCCGGCGCACGCGGCCGAGTGCGCGGCGACGAGCGCGCGGACGACGCACGGCGGCTGCGAGACGATCAACGGAGCCCGGGCCCTCGCGCGCCTCGTCGCCCTGGCCGCGAGCGGCCGTCCCACGTCCGACCTGATGGAGCCCGTCGCGCACGAGACCGTCGCGACCGCGCTGCGGGTCCTCGGCGCGACCGACGGCTTCGAGGATGCGACGATCGCCGCGCTCGAGCACGAGCCGGCCGCCGCGACGATCGTCGGGCAGCTCGCGGGCGCGGTCTACGGCTTCGACGCCATCCCCGGCCGCTGGCGCAGCGACCTCGCGAAGATCGACTGGATCATGGTCGTCGCCGATGCCCTGCACAGCCTGGCGATCGCGCAGCCCTGCGACCGGACCGCGCGGTTCCGGCCGGGCACCGACCGCGCGATGCGGTTCGCGCGCTCCTCGGGAACCTCCTGACGCGCCCTCACGCCGCTGTGACCCTTCTCACCGTGAGCCGGCGAGCCCCTTCGGGTACGCACGACCGAGCCCCCGCGGTCCGCAGGCGAGATTCCCTTCGCCGCCGCCCGCGGGCTTCAGCACGCACACCCAGAGGAGCTGTACGTCAACGTGACCAACCCAGATATGCCCGAGGAGACCACGGGCGGCCTGGCCGGCAAGCTTGCCGGCAAGGTGAAGGCCGCCGCCGGATCGTTCACCGGCAACGAGAATCTCGCGCGCGAGGGCCGTCTCCAGGAGGCGCAGGTCGACGCCGAGGTCGACGCTCGCCGTGAGGCCGCCGAGGCCCAGCAGGCCGAGCAGGAGGCCGAGCTCGTCCAGAAGAAGAACGAGACGGAGGAGGAGCGCAAGCGCCTTCAGGCCGAGCTCGCCGAGAAGGACCGCGAGGCGCGCATCGAGCTCGAGCGCGAGGACGCCGAGCGCCAGGCCGAGCGCGACAAGGCCCAGCAGGCCGCCAAGGCCGAGCAGGAGCGCCAGGCCGAGCAGCGCTCCGTCGCGACGCTCGAGCAGAGCGCCGATGCCGTGCGGGCCGCGGCCGAGTCCGAGGCCGACAATCTCGAGCGCGAGGCGAAGCTGGCCGAGGCCCGCGCGAACGCACTCGATCCCGAGGAGAAGTCATGACCCTGCGCACCATCCCCCGTTCCGCACTCGACGCCTACCTGAAGGCGCTCAAGCTGCCGGTCACCACCGTCATCCGCCAGGTGACGAAGTCCAATGGGACGCCGTCGGCCGCCGAGCTGGCCGTCGACCGCGTCGACGCGACGATCCGCGACGTGGCCGGGCTGGCGCTCGGCGACGAGGAGCTCCGCAAGGAGGCCGGCCGTCGCCGCAAGGCCGCCGACGAGCGCGAGAAGGCCGTCGAGCTCAAGGCCGAGGCCGAGCAGCGCAAGGCCGAGGGCCGCGAGCGCGCCGAGAACCAGCGCCAGGCCGCCGAGCGCAAGAAGAAGGAGGCCGACCGAAAGGCCCGCATCAAGCGCGACGAGGCCGAGAAGCAGGCCAAGACGCGCGTGCAGGCCGCCGCGAAGTCCGAGCAGAAGCGCCGTCAGGCCTCGCAGAAGGCCGCCGAGGCGCAGCGCGAGTCGATCGAGGAGCAGGCCAAGCGCGAGCGCCTCGAGACGCTCAACCGCGAGGAGACCGCGCTCGAGGAGCGCGAGGAGGCCCTCACCGCGACCGACGAGGCCGCGCGCCTGAAGAAGGAAGCGGCCAAGGCGAAGGCCGCCCGCAAGGCGCAGTCGCCGAAGACGACCGCCTAGGACGTCCGCAGGGAGCCGGCGGCCTCACGGCCGCCGGCGCCCCGCACCGGGCGGACGCCGAACGCGTCCGTCCCCCGACCCGGGCTCAGCGGACGCGGAACCGGACGACCGGTCCCTCCTGCTTGCAGTCCTCGGTCCCGCCGGCGCAGTCGATGCGGTGCGCCTGCCAGTGATACGTGCCCGGCACGTTGAGCCAGAACGACCCGTAGTCGAAGAACTTCGGCCGGAAGCGGAACACGCCCCTGCGCGTCGTCGCCTCCCCGATCGACGCGGTGCTGCAGATCGTCCCGTCGGCGCGCCTGCGCGCGCTGCGACAGACGTGGACCCACACCGTCCCGGGCCCGACGACCTTCCCGCGGAACGTGGGCGACTTCCCCTTCTCGACGGACGACCCGGCCTTCGGCGACAGCGGCGTGATCCCGTTCTTCTCCGCCGCCGCGGCCGGCTCGCAGACGGCGAGGGGGAGGAGCACGAGGGCGATGGCGAGACGGCGCATGCACGCACGCTAGCCGAGGCGGAAGGCCCCGGTGTCACGGTCGGCACCCGCAAGGTCGTCAGCACGACCGGGACGGTCACCGTCGCTCCGTACCTCAGCGTGACCTGCCCCACGCCGTCCGCGCTCAGCTGCAGCCCGATCACGCGCAGCTTCGGGACGACCGGCTTCGCCGCCAACGCCGCCGGCCCCAAGCCGCAGATCATCCCGGGTGGCGTGTTCGTCCCGTCCGGCAACCTCGGCACGCTCTACGCGAACGGCGCGTCGGTCGGCATCAACACGCCGGAGATCTGCCTCGGCGAAGAGATCTACTGCCCGGGCGAGTAGACCTCGCCCTCCGAACCGGCGCCACGGCCGCGGCGATGGGTCATCCTGCCGCGGCCGTGACGCTCACACGCCGAGGACTCATCGCCGGAGCGGCCGCCGCAGCAGCGGCGGCCGGTAGCGCCGAGGCGGCCACGCCGAAGCGCAAGCGCAAGCGCAAGGCGAAGCGCGCGGCCCCCAGGCCCCGCATCGCCGACGTCGCGATCGTCGGCGCCGGCTACGCCGGGCTCACCGCCGCGGCCGAGATCGCCCGCGCCGGCCGCTCGGTCGTCGTGCTCGAGGCGCGCGATCGCGTCGGCGGCCGCGTCGAGACCCTCCCCTACGGCGACGCCTGGCCCGACGTCGGCGGGCAGTGGGTCGGCCCCACGCAGGACCGCATGCTCGCGCTCGCCAAGGAGCACGGGGTCGAGGTCTTCAAGACCTACAACGAGGGCGAGAACGTGTACCGCCGCGGGAGCGGCGCGCCGGTCCGGTACGCCACCGGCGGCCCGCTCGGCCCCGTCCCGCCCGAGGTCCCCGGTGCCGCCGAGGCCGGCGCCGCGATCGTCGCGCTCAACGACATGGCGACCCGCGTCCCCCGCGACGCCCCGTGGAAGGCGGAGCAGGCGCAGGAATGGGACGGCCAGACCTTCGAGACGTACAAGAACGCGAACGCCGCGAGCGAGGGCGGGCGCTTCCTGCTCGACGTCGGCATCGAGGCGGTGTTCGCGGTCGAGCCGCGCGACCTCTCGCTGCTCTTCGTCCTCGCGTACATCGCACAGGCCGGCAACGCCGCCACGCCCGGCGACTTCAACCGCCTGCTCAACACGGCCGGCGGCGCGCAGGAGTCGCGGATGGTCGGCGGCGCGCAGGAGATCCCCAAGCGGATCGCGGCGCGGCTCGGCCGCAGCGTCGTGCTCGGCGCGCCGGTCACGCGGATCGAGCAGGCCGGCGCGGAGGTGCGTCTGACCGCCGGGAAGACGCAGGTCGTCGCGCACCGCGCGATCGTGGCGATGTCGCCTGCGCTCACCGGCCGCATCGCTCACGACCCGCCGCTGCCCGGCGGCCGCGACCAGCTCACGCAGCGCTTCCCGATGGGCAACGTCATCAAGTGCCAGGCGGTCTACGACCGGCCGTTCTGGCGCGACGCGGGCCTCACCGGCCAGGCTGTCGGCAACAGGGACCCGGTGCGGATCACGTTCGACAACACGCCGCCCGGCGGCTCGCCGGGGATCCTGCTCGGGTTCATCGAGGGGCACGAGGCGCGCGTCTGGAGCGAGCGTCCCGCCGACGAGCGGCGGGCGGCCGTGCTCGAGTCGCTCGCCGCGTACTTCGGCCCCGAGGCGCGCAACCCGCGCGACTACGTCGAACGCGACTGGTCGAACGAGGTCTGGTCGCGCGGGTGCTACACGGGCGTCACCGCCCCGGGCGTCCTGCTCGACTACGGCGAGCACCTGCGCCGCCCGGTCGGCCGGGTGCACTGGGCCGGCACCGAGACGGCGGTCTGGTGGCAGGGCTACATGGAAGGGGCTGTCGAGTCGGGGGTGCGCGCGGCTTCCGAGGTGCTTGCGGCGCTTCCGGCTGGGCCTGTGCGACGGGCAGCTGTGAAGAAGAAGAGAAGAACTGCGTCAGTGAAGAAGAAGCGCAAGCCCCGTGGCAAGGTCGGCTCGTGACGCTCATCGGACGCCTCTTCCTCGTCGTCGTTCTGGCCGGGCTCGCACTGCCCGGCGTGGCGAGCGCCCAGGCGATCATCGACGTCCACGCCCACCGCGGCGGGCCCTACGACGAGGGCCGTCCGGTGTTCGCCGAGAACACGATGCCCGCGTTCCGCGCCGCCGCGGCCGGCGGGTTCGTGCTCGAGGTCGACGTCGAGCTCACGAAGGACGGCGTCCCGATCGTCCTGCACGACGCGACGCTCGACCGGACCACGAACTGCACCGGTCCGGTCAAGGCGCTCACGCTGGCCGAGCTGCAGGCCCGCTGCCGCGCCGACGTGCTCGGCCTGCCGGGGACCGAGCTGCCGACCGCGCCCGCGCCCGAGCCGGTCCCGATCCCGACGCTCGCCGAGCTGCTCGTGTTCGCCCGCGACAGCGACGCGCGCGTGAACCTCGAGATCAAGAACCTGCCGACCGAGGGGAGCTTCGACCCGACGCCCGGCTTCGCCAACGCGGTGCTCGACGCCGTCGACGCGGCTCGATTCCAGCGCTCGCGGCTGATCATCCAGAGCTTCTATCCCCCGAACCTCGACGTCGCCGAGGGGCGCGGCTTCACGACCGCGCTGCTCACGCTGGAACCGGCCAACGAGGGGTCACCCGAGTACGCCAAGGGCCGGGGCTACGAGTGGATCTCGCCGAGCGGGCCGCTCGACCCGCAGCTGGTCTCGCGCGCGCACGCGCTCGGGCTGCGCGTCGTGCCGTACACGCTCGACACCGAGGCCGACCTGAAGGCGGCGGCGACCAACGCGGTCGACGAGATCATCACGAACGACCCGCCGCGCGCCGCGCGCGTCGTGCAGGGGGCGGCGCCGGCGGTCGGCGCGGTTCCCCCGCCGCCGAGCGAGAAGGCATGCCGCGACGTGCGCGCGTCGCGCAGCCTCGAGCCGATCCTCGCTCCCGCGCGTGGCGACGGGCCGCGCGTGTTCGCGATGCAGTTCAAGCAGGACGTCCGCCACGTCCTGACCTACGAGACGTACCGGACGAAGATCGAGTGCACGATCCGCGAGTGGGTGGTGCCCCGGCTGGCGAAGGACCGGGCGAACGTGATCGCGTTCAACGAGGACGTCGGGCTGGCGACGATCGCCACCGGCTCGCGCGGCACGGCCGCCCGCGAGATCTTCACCGACCCGAGCCGCAGCCCGAGCTGCAACGGCTCGGCCGGCGCGCCCTGCGGCGCCGTCGGCGCGCTCGGCGCGGTCAAAGCCTCCTACGGCCGCGAGACCGCCGCCTACCAGGCGAAGTTCCCGTCGCCCGACCCGCTGTCCGGCGCCTTCGTCAGCGCGACCGACACGTTCGCGCGCGGGTTCATGCAGACGTTCAGCGACATGGCTCGGCGGTACGACGTGTTCATCGTCGGGTCCAACGTCCAGGCGCCGTTCCGCGAGTCGACCGACCCGCAGGAGATCGCGGCGTTCGCCGACCCGGACCTCGACAAGCCGCCGACGAGCGTGTTCGTCGCGACCGTCCCGCAGGTCTTCACCGAGGTGTTCCTGTGGGGCCCGCGTGACGTGCGCCGCGCGGGTCCGCGGCCGCTGCGCAACCTCGTCGCGCAGAACAAGAAGGTCCCGCTCACGGAGATCGAGAAGCAGCTGCAGATCACGCCCGGCCCGGCGGTCGGCCCGGACGCGATCGAGAACGTCGAGCCGTACACGCTGCCGGGTACGCAGGCGCGGCTGGCGTTCGCGACGAGCCTGCCCGCGTTCGTGTTCGGCCCGCCCACGGACGACCCGTGCGCCGACCTCTCGAAGAGCTACATGCGCTGCCTCGACCGGCTCGGCGCGAACGTCGTCATCCAGGACGAGGCGAACCCGGGCAAGTGGGCGTCGTACACCGCGAAGGACTCGCCCGACCGCGGCGCGTGGCAGACGATGAGCTGGATGACGTCGACCTGGCGCCACGTCGCCGATCCGGCAGTGCGCTTCTCCTACAACGTCACGCCGCACCTCGTCGGCAA
>CADCVT010000488.1 GCA_902806215.1 uncultured Solirubrobacteraceae bacterium
GCCGCCGCGCAGACGGCGCGCGGCGCCCGCGAGGATGTGCTCCTGGCGCCACTTGAGCAGCTCGAGCTGCGTGCTGCGCTCGAGCAGGTCCTCCTCGTCGTCACGCCCGGGGATGAGCGTGTCCGACAGCCGGTTGAGCACCTCGCGAATCGCGCTGCGCTCGGCCACCGTCTCGAACACCTGACCGGCGATGAACTGGGCGGTGCCGAGCGGGTCGAGCTCGCCGAACTGGTCCTTGTAGTCGGTCAACAGGTTCTTCGCGCAGAGCTGCAGCAGGACGGTGTTGTCGCCCTCGAACGTCGTGAACACGTCGGTGTCGGCCTTGAGCGACGCGAACCGGTTCGCGCGCAGGTAGCCGGCGCCGCCGCACGCCTCGCGGCACTCCTGGATCGTGCTCGTCGCGTGCCAGGTGGCGATCGCCTTCAGGCCGGCGGCGAGCGTCTCGAGCTCGCGCCGCTTGCGGTCGTCGGCCTCGTCGGGCTCGGCGGTGAAGACGTCCTCGAGCTGCTCGACGAGCTGCTCCTGGGCGAAGTGCAGACCGTACGTCGTGGCGAGCGGGATGAGCAGCCGGCGCTGGTGCGTGCGGTAGTCCATCAGCAAGACCTCCTCGCCGTCCGGCGGGCCGAACTGGCGGCGCTGCAGCGCGTGGCGCGTCGCGATGACGTGGGCGACCTTGGTGGCGCCGATGGAGGCGCCGCACACGCTGACGCGGCCCTGGACGAGCGTGCCGAGCATCGTGAAGAAGCGCTTGGTCGGGTTCTCGATCGAGCTCTCGTAGACGCCGTCCTCAGACACCGTCGCGTAGCGGTCGAGCAGCGCGTCGCGGGGGACCCGGACGCGGCCGAAGGTCAGCCGGCCGTTGTCGACGCCGTCGAGGCCGAGCTTGGCGCCGCAGTCTCCGATGGTGACCCCGGGCATCGCCTTGCCGAGCTCGTCGCGGATCGGGACGAGCAGGGCGTGGACGCCGCGCTCCTCGCCGCCGACGATCAGCTGGGCGAACACGGCGGCCATGCGGCCATCGCGCGCTGCGTTGCCGATGTAGTCCTTGCGCGCGTCCTCGTTGGGCGTGTGGACGACGAACTCCTGCGTCTTGGCGTCGTACGTCGCGGTCGTGCCGAGCTGCTGCACGTTCGAGCCGTGCGCGGACTCGGTCATCGCGAAGCAGCCGAGGAGGTCGCCCTTGGCGATGTCCATGAGGTAGCGCTCGTGGTGCTTCTCGGTGCCGAGGTGCAGGACGGCGCCGCCGAACAGGCCGAACTGCACGCCGCACTTGACGAGCAGGCTGAGGTCGCCCATGCCCATCGTCTCGAAGCCGGTGACGCTCGCGGCCACCGCGTCGTCGCCGCCGTACTCCTTGGGGAACAGGCGGGCGGTCTCGCCGCTCTTCGCGAGGTCCAGCAGCCAGGCCAGGACCTGCTCGCGGTGCTCCTCCATCGGGAGGTCGCCGAAGGGGGCGTTGCCGGGGCGCGACAGCCACTCGCGGACGTGGTCACGGCTCTCGGCGTGCTCGCCGTCGAGGAGGGTCTGGAGTCGGCGACGCTGGATGTCGGGGTTCTTACTCACATATAAATTTATACCCGCGTAGAAGGCGTCATAACTGTGCGGAGCGTCACGGCGCGGCCGCGCTCGGACGTTCAAGCGCGGTTGAAGATCGAGCGAATCCCTGCTTGGCTTGGGCGCCGCATGGCCGACCTGCTCACCATCGGGGAGCTCGCCGCGCGCAGCGGCGTCGCGACCTCCGCGCTGCGCTTCTACGAGGAGCGCGGCCTCATCACCTCCGAGCGCACCGGCGCGCGGCACCGGCGCTACCCGCGCGCGGTCATCCGGCGGGTGGCGTTCATCGTCTTCGCGCAGAAGATCGGGCTGACGCTCGCCGAGATCCGCGCAGAGCTCGACAAGCTGCCCGCAGACCGCGCCCCGAAGCGACGCGACTGGTCGCGGCTGTCGGAGACGTGGTCGCAGCGGATCGACGCGCGCATCGCCGAGCTCGAGCGCCTCAAGGCGGGGTTGAGCGAGTGCATCGGGTGTGGCTGCCTGTCGCTCGACCGCTGCAAGCTCGCCAACCCGGGCGACCGCGCCGGCCTGGCCGGGCCGGGCCCGCGGTTCTGGGTGGGGGAGTCACAGCCCGCGACCTGACAGGGTTCGGGCAATGGCTCGCTACGACCTCGACGGGAAGGTGGCGCTCGTGACCGGCGCCGCCCGCGGCATCGGCTTCGCGACCGCGCGTGCGCTGGCTGCGCGTGGCGCATCGGTGGTGATCGTCGACCTCGACGCGGGCGCAGCCGAGCGCGCCGCCGCCGACGTGCACCCGACGAAGGCGCTCGGGCTCGCCGCCGACGTGACCGACCGCGGCGCGATGCAGCGTGCCGTCGCGACCACCGTCGAGCGCTTCGGCGGCCTCGACGTCGTCGTGGCCAACGCCGGGATCGTCTCGAGGGCCGCTTCGATGCACGCGATGGCGACCGAGAGCTTCGAGCGCGTGCTCGACGTCAACCTCTACGGCGTCTACCGGACCGTCGACGTGGCGCTGCCCGAGATCGTCCGGCGCGGCGGGCACGTCGTCGTGATCGCCTCGATCTATGCGTTCCTCAACGGGGCCGGCGCGATCCCGTACGCGATCAGCAAGGCGGGCGTCGAGCAGCTCGGCCGTGCCCTGCGCGTCGAGCTCGTCCCGCACGGCGCCAGCGCGAGCGTGGCCTACTTCGGGTTCATCGACACCGAGATGGTGCACCTCGGCATCGACCAGGACCCGCTGGCCGACGAGATGCTCGACTCGCTGCCCAAGGCGCTGCGCAAGCGGGTCGCGCCGCAGGTGGCCGGCGAGGCGATCGTGCGGGGGATCGAGAAGCGCGCACCGCGCATCATCGAGCCGAAGCGCTGGAACGCGTTCTACTTCCTCCAGGGTCTCATCAACCCGATCAGCGACCGCCAGCTCGAGCGCGACGAGCAGGTGCTCGACGTGATGAGGAAGCTCGACGCACGCGCGGGCGAGGAGCAGCCGACGACGGCCTGAGGCGCCGCTATCCTGACTCGTTGCATGAGCAACCTTCACGTCGAGATCTGGTCCGACATCGCCTGCCCATGGTGCTATGTCGGCAAGCGCCGCCTCGAGGCGGCCCTCGAGCAGTTCGAGCACCGGGACGAGGTCACGATCACGTGGCGCTCGTTCGAGCTCGATCCCGACGCGCCGGCCGAGCGTCCGGAGGACGGCGCGACGCACCTCGCGACGAAGTACGGCACGTCGATCGAGCACGCCGAGCAGATGCACGCGACGATGACCGAGGCCGCGGCCGGGGACGGACTGGACTTCCGCTTCGACCGGATCCGCCTGGGGAGCACGTTCGACGCGCACCGCCTCGTGCACCTCGCCGCCGCCCACGGACGGCAGGACGCGATGAAGGAGCGGCTGATGCGCGCGTACCTCGGCGAGGGCGAGCTCATGTCCGACCACGCGACGCTGCTGCGCCTCGCGCTCGAGGTCGGCCTGCCCGAGGACGAGGTCCGCGAGCTGCTCGCCACCGACCAGCACGCCGACGCCGTCCGTGACGACGAGCGCGCCGCGTCGTCGCTCGGCATCAGCGCCGTGCCGTTCTTCGCCGTCGACCGCAAGATCGGCGCCTCGGGAGCCCAGCCACCCGAGCTGCTGCTGCAAATGCTCCAGCAGGCCTGGGAGGCGTCGCGCCCGGCGATCCCGGTCGTCGCCGACGGCGCGGCCTGCGGGCCCGACGGCTGCTGACGGCGGGCCTAGAGGTCGTACGGATAGTCGGTCAGCGTCTCGCTGCCCGACTCGGTGATCAGCAGCAGGTCCTCGAAGCGCACGCCGCCGATCCCTTCGAGCCCTTCGATGCCGGGTTCGACCGCGATGACGTCTCCGGCGACGAGCTCGTCCTTGCCGGCCAGGCCCAGGTACGGAGGCTCGTGGACCTCGAGCCCGACGCCGTGGCCGAGCGAGAAGTAGAAGCCGCTCGTCAGCTGCTCGCCGGGGGTGCGGGTGCGCTGGGTCGGATGGCCGCCCCGCTCGACGACGTCGGCGGCGAGGTCGTAGAGCTCGCGGCCGGTCACGCCGGGACGCGCGGCCGCGCGGGCCGCCTCGATCGCCTCGCGCACGACCTCGGCGAGGCGCGCCACCTCGTCGCTGATCGTCCCGGCCACGAAGGTCCGGGTCATGTCGGCCCAGCAGGCGCTCTCCTCGTCGCGCGGCCAGATGTCGATGGTGATCGGCAGGTCGGAGGGGAGGGGCCCGGAGCCGGGGTCGTGCCCGCCGCCCGACAGCGCCGAGACGACCATGACGTCCGGCGGTGCCGGCGCGCCGTGCTGCGCGCACGTCGCGCGGATCCCGTCGCGCACCGCCTCCGCCGTGAGCGGCTCGCCCGCGTGGTGCAGCAGGCCGTCGCGCCGCTCGGACGCTCTGATGAGGCGCTCGCCGGCCGCCATGCCGGCGTCGGCCGCGCGCTGCGCGCGACGGATGCCGGCGAGCTCGGCGTCGGACTTCACGCGCCGCCGTGCCTGGACGGTCCGGGCGTCGATGTCGAGCGCGATGCCCGCCTCGCGCAGGCGGTCGGCGACGGCGACCGGCAGGTCCGGCGCGACCGTCGCGCGCTCGATCCCCCAATGCCGCAGGGCCCGCAGCGCGACCTCGACCTCGGCATCCTCGGCGGGAACGCCCTCGCCGAGCAGCTCGAGCAGGCCGACGTCGTCGACGTTGAGGATCTGCGCGTGCGGCAGGACGGCGGCGATGCGGGCCGACTCGAGCGTGCTCGTGAGCACCAGCGCCTCGTCTCCGCGCGCGACGAACAGGAACGGATCCATGATGTCGATCGGGATCTCGTGCCGCAGCGCGGGATACCGCGCCGAATCGCCGTACAGCAGGATCGTCGTCATCGAAGTGCGGAGCCTACGCAGCGATGAGTTTCGCGGCGGCCCGTCGTCTACGGGGCATGAAGCTCACAGTGACGACCTTCCAGACCCTTGACGGCGTGATGCAGGCCCCCGGCGGACCCGAGGAGGATCCCGCGGGCGGGTTCGAGCACGGCGGGTGGCTCGTGCCGCACGCCGACGCCGAGATGGGCGCGTTCATGGACGAGACGTTCCGGGCCGCCGAGGCGTTCCTGCTCGGGCGGTTCACGTACGAGACGTTCGCCGCGTACTGGCCGAAGATGGACGACCCCGACGACACCGTCGCGACCAAGCTGAACACGCTGCCCAAGCACGTCGTCTCGCGCACGCTGCGCGACGAGGACCTGACCTGGGAGGGCGCGTCGCTGCTCGGCGAGGACGTCGTGGCCCGCGTCACCGACCTCAAGGCCCAGCCGGGCGGCGAGCTCCAGGTCCACGGGAGCGCCGGCCTCGTCCAGACGCTCCTGCACCACGGCCTCGTCGACGAGCTGCGGCTGCTGACGTTCCCCGTCGTGCTCGGCAGCGGCAAGCGCCTCTTCGGCGAGGGCACCGTGCCGGCCGGCGTGAAGCTGACCGACACGCGCACGACGAGCGCGGGAACGATCATCTCCGTCTACGCGGTCGAGGGCCGCCCCGGCTACGGGACGTTCGCGCTCGACGTCGAGGGGTCGGCCCCCGCCGCCTAGCGGCCGCGGAGGATCGCCAGCGGGAGCCGGGGGAGGTCTCGCCGCGAGCGGTGGTAGGCCTCCTCCAGCGCCGTCGCCGCGTCGGGGCCGTGGACGCCGGAGCCGTGGCCGACGAGCAGGTGCTCGGGGTCGTACCGGCGGGGCGACTTCGGTGGCAGGCCTCGCAGGAAGGGGTGGATGCCGGCGTGCTTGGCGGCGACGCGGAAGTAGGGGACGGTGCCGACGACCTCGGCGATCACGAGGGCTCGCTTGGCCGGCCACCACAGGCCGCTCTCGCGCCACCTGGGGACGTCGAGCACCGTGAACGGCTCGAACGGGCTGCCCGGGATCTCCTCGGGCAGCCGGTGGAACGGGACGCCGAACCGCGACGCGAGCGCCTCGTTGTCGCGGTTGTGGCGGTCGAGCAGCTGGATGACGCCGGCGGGCGCGCCGAGCGTCAGCGCGCGCTCGATCGCCTCGGGCACGTCGACCGGGTCGACGAACCACATCCCGCCGCTGTCGTCGCACAGCGCGTGCGACGCGCGGCCCATCTGCTCCTCGATGACCCAGGTCAGCCCGAGCTCGTGCTCGTCGACGGCGCGCAGCTCGGTCATGTCGGCTCTCCGTTCACAGCCCGTACGTCTTGCCGATGATGTCGCGCTGGATCTCGCTCGTGCCGCCGTAGATCGTCCCGACGAGCGCGCCGCGGACGTGGCGCTCCATGTCGTACTCGGTCGCGTAGCCGTAGCCGCCCATCATCTGCATGCCCTCGAGCGCGACCGCCTTCGCCGTCTCGGTCACCTTGAGCTTGGCCATCGACGCCTCGCGCGGGAACATCGCGCCCGGGTTGGCGTCGACGCGCGCGGCGACGTCGTAGACGAGCAGGCGGCAGCACTCGACCTCGGTGGCGAGGTCGGCGAGCCGGTGCTTGAGCGTCTGGAACGAGCCGACCGGGCGACCGAACTGCTTGCGCTCCTTGACGTAGGCGAGCGTGTCGTCGAGCGCGCGCCGCGCCTGCCCGAGGTGCTGCGCGGCGATGATGAGCCGCTCGACGTTCAGCCCGGCCATGAGCTGCATCCACGCGGCGCCCTCCTGGCCGACGACCGCCTCGGCCGGGACCTCGCAGTCGGTGAAGAACACGTCGTTGGTCTCGCGGCCGCCCATCGTGTCGATCGAGCGGACCTCCATGCCCTCGATGCCGGCGGGCACGTTGAGCATCGTCAGCCCCTCGTGCTTGCTGCCGCTGCGGTCGCTGCGGGCGATGAGGAGGATGTGGTCGCTGTTGTGGGCGTTGGAGATCCACGTCTTCTGGCCGTTGATCACGAACGACCCGTTGCGGCGCTCGGCGCGGCACTGCAGTGCGCCGACGTCGGAGCCCGCCTCGGGCTCGGACATCGCGATCGCCTCGATCGCGCCGCGCGCGATCCCGCCGAGGATCTCCTCCTTCTGCTCCTCGTTGCCGAAGCGCTCGTAGGCGCCCGCGACGATCATCGTCGTGCCCACCGCGCCCACCGGGGCCAGGCCGTACATGGTCTCCTCGAGCAGCAGGCACATGTCGACGAGCCCGCCGCCCGAGCCGCCGTACTGCTCGGGGATCGAGACGCCGATCCAGCCGAGCTCGGCCAGCTTCGCGTAGATCGCGGCGTTGTGGGACTCGTCGCCGCGCTGCTCGCGCGTGGCGGTCTCGCGCGCGCAGAAGTCGCGGATGGCCTCGACGAACGCGCGGCGTTCGTCGGTCAGGTCGAGGACGCTCATGACCCGGTGTCTTATCGTGTTCGCATGATCCAGCCTCCCAACGAGCAGTTCTGCCAAGCCGGTGACGTCGAGCTCTGCTACGAGACCTTCGGCGACTCCAGCGGCGAGCCGCTGCTGCTGATCATGGGACTTGGCACGCAGATGCTCGCCTGGAACACCGACTTCTGCGGCGAGCTGGCCGATCGCGGCTTCTACGTCATCCGCTTCGACAACCGCGACATCGGGCGCTCGCAGCAGTTCGACGAGACGCCTCCGCCGTCGCCGATCGAGCTCGTCACACGGCGGATCAAGAACCCCGCCTACACGCTCGAGGACATGGCCGACGACGGGGTCCGGCTGCTCGACTGCCTCGGCGTCGAGAGCGCCCACGTCACCGGCGCCTCGATGGGCGGCATGATCGCCCAGACGATGGCGTCCCGGCATCCGTCGCGGGTGCGCTCGCTCGTCTCGATCATGTCGACGACCGGCAACCGCTGGAAGGGGCAGCCCGCGCTGAAGACGATGCCGGTCCTGCTCAGCAAGCCGCCGGCGACCAAGGAAGCGTCGATCGAGCGCACGCTCAAGGTGTTCGCGCTCATCGGCTCGCCCGGGTTCGAGCGCGACGAGGAGGAGCTGCGCGAGGTGTCGGCGCTCAGCTACGACCGCCGCGGATCGGCGGCCGGGCCGGGGCGTCAGCTCGCCGCGGTCATCGTCAGCGGCGACCGCACGCCGGCGCTGGGGAAGATCAGCGCGCCGACGCTCGTCATCCACGGCACTGCCGACAAGCTCGTGCGGCCGAGCGGCGGCAAGGCGACCGCGCAGGCGATCGACGGCGCGAAGCTCATGCTCGTCGACGGCATGGGCCACGACATGCCGCGCGGCGTGTGGCCCAAGATCATCGACGGAATCGCCGAGACGGCCGCCCGCGCGTCGCAGGCCGTCCCCGCTTGAGCCGCGCCGTCCTCGCGGCGTTCGCCGCGCTCCTCGTCCTCGCGGCGCCGGCCGCGGCAGGAACGATCCGCGTGTCGGAGTCGTTCGACCCCGGCGACTCGCAGAGCGAATCGCAGCTGTTCGTCACGGTCACCTTCACCGCGAGGGCCGGGGAGGCGAACCAGGTCTCGCTCGTCGTCGCCGACAACCGCCTGACCGTCCGCGATCGCGTGCCGATCACCGCCGGCCGCGGGTGCGCGCGCACGAACCCGCGGACCGTCGTCTGCGCCCTGCGCGAGCGCGGTCTCGCGCGGACCGTCGAAGCGAAGCTGCTGCTCGGCGACGGCGACGACAGCGCAGGCGTCGGCGCGGACGACCTGCCCGATCTGGTGTACGAGCCCGAGGTCGCCGGCGGCCCCGGCAACGACGTCTTGGATGCGAGCGCGGCGACCGAGGGCGTGCGCTTCGACGGAGGTGACGGCGACGACCGCCTGACCGGCGGGCGCGGCGACGACAGCCTCGACGGCGGCAACGGAGCCGACGACGCCCGTGGTGGTGACGGGGTCGACTCGTTCGGCGAAGGGCCGCCGACCGAGGGCGACCTGGCAACCGCGGTGGGCCCGAACGGGCCGACCGGCGACGACCGCCTCGACGGCGGGTCGGGCCGGGACACCGTCTCGTACTTCCGGCGCCGCGCCGGGGTGCGCGTCGACCTCACCGCGGGCACCGGCGGTCAGGCCGGCGAACGCGACGCGCTGGTCGGCATCGAGGACGTCCTCGGCGGTGACGGCTCCGACGTGCTGATCGGCGACGCGCAGCGCAACGAGCTGCGCGGTCAGCGCGGCGACGACACGCTCTCGGGCGGCGCCGGCGCCGACCGGCTCGAGGGCGAGCTCGGCGGCGGCGTCCTCGTCGGCGGCAGCGGCGACGACCGCTTCGAGACCGGCGCGACCGAAGGCGACACGCGGAAGCCCGAGCGGGTCTCCTGTGGCGCGGGCGACGATCGCGTCGGTGACCCCGAGCCGACCGACGTGCTCGACCGCGACTGCGAGCGCGTCGTGCTGCTCGGCGCGGCCGCGCCCGTGCCGGCGCACCCGACGGTCCGCGGCCGCGAGCTGACGCTGCGCCTGCGCTGCCCCGGATCGCACCGGCGCTGCAGCGCGAAGCTGACCGTGCGCGCACGGCCCGGCGGCCGGCGGATCGGCGTCGGCCGCGCCCGGTTGACCCGGACGGCCCGACTGCTGCGCGTGCACCTCAGCGCGACACCACGGCGTCAGGTGACGCTCGAGCTCGAGCTCAGCGTCTACGAGACGCAGGCGGGCTGGAGCGTGCCGCTCTCGGCGCAGGGGTAGGGTCGGCGCCATGGCCAATCTCGAACGCCGCGGCGGCAGCCGTCCCACCCGCAGCCAGCGCGCGCAGCGCGCCTACCAGCTGACGCTCGCCACCGGCGGCCTCGCCGTCGTCGGCGTCGTCCTCTTCGTGCTCGGGCTCATCGGCGTCGGCAGCGCCTTCCTCGGCGTCGTCGTGCTCGCCCTCGCCGCCCTGTGCTTCTTCCTCCTGCGGCGCACGATGGGCATGTGACCGAGCTCTGCGTCCGCATCACCGAGTTCCCGGACCCGGGGTGCCCGTGGGCGTTCAGCGCCGAGCCGTTCCGGCGCCGGATCGAATGGCTGTACGAGGGCCACATCGAATGGGCGCCGCGGATGGTCGTCCTCGCCGACACGCCGGCCGACAACGAGGCGAAGGGCCTCACGCCCGACAAGTACAGCGCGAACCTCAAGACGATCGCCCGCGATCACCGCATGCCGATCGACACGTCGCTCCGCCCGCGGGTTCCCGCGACGCGGGCGGCGTGCACCGCCGCCGTCGCTGCGCGGGTCCACGCGGGCGAGCGCGCCACGGGGACCGGCGGCGCGCGCGCTCGACCACGAGCTGGCCAACTGGTCGGGCGGTCGGCGCTACACGTGCCCGAGCTATGAGATGACACGCCTGAGCGACGGCACGACGATCTCGGTCCCGGGCTTCCAGCCGTTCGCCGCGTACGACGTCGTCCTGGCGAACCTCGTCAAAGGCATGGACCGCCGCGACCCGCCGTCCTCGGCGGAGGAGGTCCTTCACTGGGCGGCGATGCCGCTGGCGACGCAGGAGGTCGCGATCGTCTGCGACGTGCCGTTCGACGACGCCCCGGCAGGAGCTGGGCCGGGTCGCCGAGGAACGGCACGTCGGAGCAGACGGCTACTGGACGCTGGGCTAGCCGCGGCCGCGCGAGAGGCGGTTCGTGACCCGCCCGACGCGCTCGGCGGCGCCCTGCAGCGGCTCGACGGTCTCGGCGACCGTCTCGACCGCGGTCTCGAGCTCCTCGACGGTGTCGAGGCCCTTCAGCAGGCGGGGGAGGGCGGCGCGGAAGATGCGCATGTGGGTCTCGAGCTTGTCGCTGACGGCGGTGAGGTCCTCGCCGCCGTCGATGAGCTCGCGCGTGTCGACGTGCAGCAGCGTCGCCACCGCGGTCAGGTCCTGGCCGCCCGAGACGATCGTCCGGCCGGTCGCGTCGAGGGAGATCGCCGTCTCGTGCAGCGCGGTGCCCATGACGGCGACCGCCTTGGCGACCTCGGTCAGCTCGCGGCCGCCGTCGCGGACCTCGCGCACCACCATGTTCAGCGCGTCGAGCTGAAGCAGCAGCGCGTCGATGCGGACGCGCACCTCCTCGACCGGATCGGGGTCGCGACGCGCCCGCTCGGCGATGTCGGCGAGGTCGTCGAGCGCCTGCGCGATCCTCAGCGGGACGCGGACGGGGGCCAGGGCGATCGACTTCAGGTCCACGGACATCGCGTACCCGGGCGGCGAAGCCCACGGACGACTCGTGGCACAGGCGGAGCTGCCCCGCGGCGCCAGGTGCCCGCGCCGGGTATAGGGTCCCGCGGCAATGGGTGCCATGGGTGGAGAGGCGTCGATCGAGATCGACGCTCCGATCGACGAGGTCTGGCCGGTCGTCGAGGACGTCGGGTCCGCGCCGGACTGGCAGGAAGGGCTGGACTCGATGGAGGCCATCGAGCGCGACGACCAGGGACGGATCCTCGTCGCCAACTCGACGACCGACGCGAGGGTCCGCAAGGTCACGACGCGGATCCGGTTCTCGTACGACGAGGACGCGCATCGGGTGCGGTGGGAGCAGGAGAAGGGCGACCTCAAGTCGCTCGTCGGCTCCTGGGAGCTCGAGGACCTCGGCGACCGCACGAAGGCGACGTACTGCCTCAACGGCGATCCCGGCCGCGTGCTCGGGATGCTCATCCGCTGGCCGGTCGAGGACAAGCTACGCGGCGTCCTCGTCGGAGGGCGCCCCGCCGAGCTGAAGGCGCGCATCGAAGGTGGTTAGGGTCTCGCACATGGTCCGAGTCGGCGACGGTGGGGTAGGGAGATCCGCGTGAGCGCCTGGATCCTCGAGATGCGACCCAAGGAATGGGACGTCGACAAGTGGGTCCGCGCCGTCGGGCGCGGCACGGCCGACGCGACGATCGCGTGGCCGATCGACGAGCACGCCGACGACATCGCCAAGGGCGACCGCATCTACCTGTGGCGCGCCGGCGACCACAAGGTCGAGGGGATCGTCGCGATCGCGATCGTCACCGGAGCGGTGAAGGACCGCGAGGGCGATCAGCCCGAGTACCGCAAGGCCGCGTTCGAGGAGGAGTACGCGTCGACGCGTCCGCGTGTGCTGCTGAAGATCCAGACGGTCCTGTCCAAGCCGCTGTACCGCGTCAAGCTCGAGTGGACCGAGGAGACGAAGAGCCTCCCGGTCATCAACGCGACCGAGGGCACCATCTTCCCGGTCGGCAAGGCGCAGGAGAAGGCGCTCGAGAAGCTGTGCGACCCGCTCGCACAGGACGTCAAGTAGCGCGCTAGGAGAGCAGGGCCAGGGCGCGCCCGCGGTCGGCGCGCTGCGCCTGCGCGACGAGCGCCGCCTGGGCCTCGCGCAGGATCCGCGCCCGCGTGAGCGCGGTGACCTCGTAGGCCATGTCGGCGTCGCGGATGCGCGACTCCGCGCCGACGAGCTGCGCGCGCTCGACGCCCAGCGCCGAGAGCCGGTGCTCGAGCCGCGAGTGCACCGCTCCGATCGCGGCACGATGCTCGGTGACGAGGTCGATGGCCCAGTCGATGCGCGCGAGCGTGCCCATCGAGGCGGTGACCGGCGGTGTCGCGGGCGCAGCAGGCGCGGCCGGCGCGGCCGGCGGCGTCTGCTTCTTCCAATACCCGGTCGCCTTGCCGCCCGGCGTGCTCGGCTGCGTGGAGGTGCCGGTCGAGCCGCCCGCGACGCTCTGTGCCGTCGTACCGAAGGTGAACGGGTCCTCCTCGAGGAGCGCGCTGACGTCGGGCAGCGCGCTCGCGATCGTGTCGCCGTCGTACGCGCCGACGTGCAGCGCGAGCGTCCCGCCCTGCAGGAGGGCGAGTCCGTTGAAGGAGGTCGTCTCGTAGAGCCGGGCGGCCTCGTCGCCGAGCGCGGTGGCCTCGGCCTGGATGGCCGCCCGGTCGCGCTCGCCGAGCGTCGCGCTGCTCCACTGGACGGCGAGCTCGCGGACGCGCTGCAGCCCGGCGTGCAGCTCGGCCAGCGCCCCGTCGGCCGTGGCGATGAGGCTGATCCCGTCGCGCGCCGCGCGCTCGGCCACCGCGAGGCCGGAGTGCTGGGCGAGCACCCGCTCGGCGACCGTGAGGCCGGCGGCGTCGTCGCTCGCGCGGACGATCCGGCGGCCCGTGGTCAGGCGCTCGGTGGCGGCGGTCGCGTGGCGGTCGGTGACCGACAGCGATCGCGGCATGCGGTGGCTCAAGAGGGTGATCGACAAGGGCTCAGCAGCGGTGCGAATGATTCGCGTGGACAGCGGGACCGAACGGTGGTCCTGCCGGCGGCTGAGCCATCTCTCCGGGGGACGGAGGGAGACCTCTGGCTTTGCGTCCCCGCCTCACGACGGGTTTGCCCTTCTTGCGTGGGGAGGGTTTCGGCTGGCGCTGCCCCGCTCGTGAGCCCGTTGGACAGATGTCCGGTGCTACGTGGTGGGGGCGGCCGTCGCGGGCTCGGGGTCGGTGAACTCGCCGGGCTGCTTCGTGAAGCCGGCGGTCACGGCGGCGAGCTGGTTCGGCGTCCCGGCGAGGCCGACTTGGAGGTCGGTCTCGAGGAGCAGGCCCTCGTCGAGCGTGGCGGTCCAGCTCTCGTCGTAGAGCCGCTTGGCGGCGCGGACCGCGTCGGGCGAGCGCCCGGCGATCTCGGCTGCGAGCGCGCGGGCGGCCGCGAGCGGATCCTCGCTGACGCGGGTGACGAGCCCGAGCTCGGCGGCCTCCTCGCCGCTGACGACACGGCCCGTGTAGGTGAGCTCCTTCGCGACGTCGATCCGGGCCAGGCGCGTCAACGTGTTCGTGATCCCCATGTCGGGGACGAGGCCCCACTTGACCTCCATGACGCTGAGCTTGGCGTCGGGAGCGGCGATGCGGATGTCGGCGCCGAGCGCGATCTGCAGCCCGCCGCCGAAGCAGTTGCCGTGCACCGCGGCGATCACGGGGACCGGGAGGTCGAGCCAATCGGTGCAGGCACGCTGCGCGACGTTCGCGCGGCGCCCGTCACGGTCGAGCAGCGCGTCGAGGGAGATCGGACCGTTGAGGAACGACGCGACGTCGAGCCCGCTGCAGAAGCTCTTGCCGTCGCCGTGCAACACGACGGCGCGCACGCCGGGCGTGGCGGCGACCTCCTCGGCGGCGGCGAGGATCCCCTCGAACATCGCGAAGTCGAGGGCGTTGTGCTTGTCGGGACGGCTCAGGGTGACGACGGCGACGTGCTCGTCGACCTCGATGCGGACACGC
>CADCVT010000489.1 GCA_902806215.1 uncultured Solirubrobacteraceae bacterium
AGGCAGACGGTCATGTAGTCGATGAGGTCCTCGCGCGTCTTGAGGTACTGGTCCTCCTCGGGCAGCGACATCGCGAACCCGAGCGCGGTGCCGCGCGGGACGATCGAGACCTTGTGGACCTTGTCGACGCTCGGCAGCAGCTCGCCGCACAGCGCGTGCCCGGCCTCGTGCCACGCGACGACGCGCCGCTCGTGCTCGGTCAGCCGGCGTGAGGACTCGACGCCGGCGATGACCCGCTCGAGCGCCTTCTCGAAGTCGTCCTGCACGAGCGCGGCGCCCTTGCGGCGCACGCAGCGGATCGCCGCCTCGTTGGCGATGTTCGCCAGGTCGGCGCCGGTCAGGCCGCTCGTCTGGCGCGCGATGAGGTCGAGGTCGACGTCGCGCATCGGCTTGTTCTTCGTGTGGACCGAGAGGATCGCGCGGCGGCCGGCGACGTCGGGCGGCGACACGAGGACCTGGCGGTCGAAGCGGCCCGGGCGCAGCAGCGCGGGGTCGAGCTTCTCGAGCAGGTTCGAGGCGGCCATGACGACGATGCGGTCCGAGTCGGGGAAGCCGTCCATCTCGACGAGCAGCTGGTTGAGCGTCTGCTCGCGCTCGGAGTTGTTGTCCACTCCGCGGACCGCGCCGACGGCGTCGAGCTCGTCGATGAAGATGATCGCGGGGGCGTGCTTGCGCGCCTCGCGGAACAGGCGGCGGATGCGCGCGGCGCCGAGGCCGGCGAACATCTCGACGAAGGAGGAGGCGGACTGGGCGAAGAACTCGGCGCCGGACTCGTGGGCGACGGCCTTGGCGAGCAGCGTCTTGCCGGTGCCGGGCGGGCCGTAGAGCAGGACGCCCTTCGGGGACTTCGCGCCGAGCTTGTTGAACTGCTTGGGCTCGCGGAGGAACTCCACGACCTCCTGCAGCTCGGCCTTGGCCTGGTCGCAGCCGGCGATCTCGTCCCAGCCGATCCCGTGCTTCACGTCCGGGCGGATCTGCTGCGGCTTCGTCTTCGGCATGGTCTTCAGCGTCTTCCACAGGAAGAAGACGATGGCGACCATGAAGATCATCGAGAACGCGCCCGACCATTCCAACGTGAAGTCCTTCACAGCCTGCATGCCCCGGTCATCGGCAGGGACCGGGCAGGCCTGAAGGTCAGGTCACGCGAGTCAGACGGGAGGCGTCGCGCTCGGCCCGGCCGACCTTCGCGCAGGGCCGTCCGTCGACGCGCACGACGTCGGCCTTGTAGTCGTTCGCCCCGCGGATGAGCGAGCTGCCCACGCCGTACGCGTCGGTGGGCACGCCGAGCCGCTCGAACTCGAGGATCTTGTCCACCGAGAACCCGCCGGAGGCCACCATCTTCACGTGCTGATGGCCCGCGTCGTCGAGCGCGCCGCGGACCTTCTCGACCAGCCGCGGGTTGACGCCGGTCGGCCTGAACGCGCCCATCTCGTCCCACAGCGAGCGGTCCACGAGCGACTCGCTCGTGTCCAGCCGCACGCCCCAGAGGTCGTCGCCGAGCGCGTCGGCGACCGCGAGCGCGGTGCCGATCGAGTCGTTCTCGAAGTCCACGAGCACCGTGACGTTCATGTCCTTCGCGTAGGCCTCGGCGAACTTCCGCGCCGCGAGCACGGTGTCGCCGCCGTACGCCGCGATCAGCCCGTGCGGGATCGTGCCCATGCCGCGCCCACCCCACCACGACGCCTGGGCGTGGGTGGAGACGCCGATCGCGCCGGCGACGTGGGCGGCCCAGCCGTCGCCGGTCTGGACGAGCCAGTGGTCGTGGCGCGCGGGGAAGAACCAGATCGGCTTGGGCGCCGCCGCCTCGACGACCTTCTTGACGTTGCTCATGATGAGCGTCCGCCGTGCGAGCGTGCCCAGGTACACGGTCTCGAGGTGCGCGAAGAGCGAGTAGTCGCCCTCGACCTGGAGGACCGGCTCCCACGCCTCGATCTCGTCGCCCTCGAACAGCGCGCTGACCTCGAGGTCGTCCCAGCCGTCGATCCAGCTTCCGTCCTGGGCGCGCCGGCCGGCGCACTCCTTGAGCACCGCGAGGGCCTCGTCGATCCCGCCGAGGATCGACGCGCGCTTCTGGAACGCCTGGACGACGACGCGCGGACGGTGCCCGTCGTGCTCGAGCAGCGACTTCGTCAGGTTGAAGTACTGGTCGGAGTAGTAGCCCTCGCGGATTCGCTCGGCCGGCAGCCGGAACGTCTCCGGGCTCGTCCGTTCACGCGCCAAGGATGCTCCTCGTGGCGAACGTGAAGAAGTCGGTCGCGAGGTCGAGGTCGGCCACCGGGATCCGCTCGTCGGCGCTGTGGATGAGCGGCGCCGCCTCGTGCGCGGTCATCGTCGAGTGGGGGAAGAAGCCGTAGGCCACGCAGTCGGGGAAGGCGTTTCGGAACGTCCGCGAGTCGGTGAAGCCCGGGAGGATCGTCGGGACGACCGCGGCCTCGGGCTCGGTGCGCCCGACCCAGTCCTTGATGACGTCCATGAGCGGCGAGTCGACCGGCGACGCGTTGCCCACGACCCGCTCGAAGAACTCGTAGCGGTACCCGCCGCCGCCGAGCACCTCCTCGATGCGCCGGCGCACGAGCTCCTCGCCGAGGCCCGGCGGGACGCGGCAGTCGACGTCGATGACGACCTGCGACGGGAGCACGTTGATCTTGTCCGACGCGTGGATCTTCGTCGGCGCGAACGTCACGCCGAGCATCGGCTCGACGAGGATCGCGAGGACCGGGTCCTTCTCCTGCAGGCGCGTGAGCGCGTCGCTCGGATCTCCGTTCAGCGGGCCGAGGCCGAGGCCGTCGAGCAGCCCGCGCGGGCCGTCGGTGAGATCGTACGCCGGCGTCGTGTCGCCGAACGCCTGCAGCAGGGGCGCGACCTTCAGCAGCGCGTTGTCGCCGATCTTCGGGATCGAGGCGTGCCCCGCGACGCCGTCGGTGTAGAGCTTGAACCGGAAGACGCCCTTCTCGGCGATGCAGACGTCGTAGAAGCGCCGGCCGTCGAACGGCAGGACCGCGCCGCCGCCCTCGTTGAGCAGGAAGTCGCAGCGCACGAGGTCGGGGTGGTGCTCGCAGATCCACACCGCGCCCTCCTCGCCGCCGGTCTCCTCGTCGACGACCGCGACGACGAGCAGGTCGCCCCGTTCCGGCCTCCAGCCCGACTCGGCGAGGTTGATCGCGGCGACGACCTCGGCCGCGGTCTGCGACTTCATGTCGAGCGCGCCCCGGCCCCAGATGCAGCCGTCGGCCACGTCGCCCGACCACGGGTCGTGCGTCCACTCCGACGGCGTCGCCAGCACCGTGTCGACGTGCGAGAGCAGGCACAGCACCGGCCCGGCGGCGCGGCCGCGCAGGCGCGCGACGAGGTTCGGGCGCGGATCGGTGCGCCCGGTCAGCGTCACCTCGAACCCCGCGGCCTCGAGCAGGCCCGCGAGGTACTCCTGCGCCGGGCGCTCGTCCCCGGGCGGGTTCACGGTGTCGAAGCGGATCAGCCGCTGGAGCACTCCGGTCGCGTCCACGGGCGGGATCCTACGGCCCCGGCGCGCCGGCGCTCGTCCGGCCTGGAGTGCCACCCCAGACTTTCGCGCCAAGCAGCCATTTTGGACGGATGAACGATGTTCAGCGCCTGCCGGGTTCTAGAGGGTCGCATTCGCATCCCCCCTCGAACAACCCGGACTCCGGAGGCTTCACCCACATGCTGTTCTCGATCCCGCGCGGGATCTTCATCGCGCTCCTCGCCTGCCTCGGCGTGCTCGCCTTCGCCGGCGCAGCCTCGGCCGAGGTGACGTCGTCGCAGATCACCTCTCCCGCCGACCCGTTCCACGCACTCCCCGACTGGGACGACGACACCGACGACGAGATCGACATCGCCGGCACCGCTGTCGTCGACGGCGAGGACGACGAGGACTACGTGGACGTCCGCTGCTACGGCTGGGACGGCTACGAGACGATCGAGTCCGGGGTCGAGGTCGTCGAGGGTACGTTCGCGGTCGAGGACGCGTACCTCGGCGAGATCAGCGACAACGCGTGCCAGCTGCGCGCGGTCCCCACCGACACGGACTCGTACGACGTGGCCGACTTCAAGGGCCCGCGGATGTTCGTCGGCGACGGCATCTCGCGCGAGGGCATGAGCCGCCCTCGCAGCAACGAGGGCCTGCGCGCCGCCGATCGTGGCGGCCCGCTCGGCGAGATCATGAACTTCGAGTTCGGCACGAACCACGCCAAGGGCTACTGGTACGGCGAGTCCGTCGGCGGCGGCGGCGTGACGTACAACTACCCGGCGTTCGGCGGCCTGAAGTACAAGGACTACGGCGTCTTCGACAGCGTCGCCGCCCTGTACTCCCAGGACGACTCGGGTGAGCCGGAGATCAGCATCGACGGTGAGCCCGCGGCGACCGCGTACGCGCGTCGCGGCAGCAGCGCCGGGTCCCTGGTGGATGGGCTGAAGGGCTTCGCCGCGCCGATCGCCGGCCTGCTCGACGCGCCGACGACCGGGAACCTCGGCCTCACCGAGACCGACGACCTCGCGACCTGCACCGAGAACGGCGGCTGGAACTACCTCGACCGGCTGCTGCTCGCGTACGGCTGCACGAAGTGGGCGGGCACCGGCGTGCGCTTCACCCGCACCTTCGCGACGAGCGCCGACGGCGCTCTGCTGACGCTGACCGACAGGTACACGAGCACCGACGGCAAGGCGCACGAGCTCGACCTGCGCTACGACAACGAGTTCGACTACTACGACAGCTACCCGCTGTTCGGGTTCGACGGCGGCCCGAACGAGGCGCGGGACGGCTACGACACGTTCTCGTTCTCGAAGTCCCCGACCACCGTCGTCATCGACGGCAGCGAGGAGGAGGCCGAGGAGAGCGAGTCCTCGTCCTCGGGCTTCATCACGTACCTCGACGCCCCGGAGCGGATCTACTTCGAGGACGACGACGCGTACATCGCCCGCTACCGGCGGACCGTCCCTGCCAACGGCTCGACCACGATCACCCAGGTGCTCGGCCAGGCCCCGACGACCCAGCAGGCCCAGGCGCTCGCCGGCATCGTCGAGGACAAGCAGATCGGCCCGGCGCTCTCGATCGACGGTCCGGTCAACGGCTCGACGACCGACAAGGACCAGGTCATCGTCCGTGGCCGCGCGACCGACGACCTCGGGATCGCGGCGCTGACGGTCAACGGCGACCCGGTCGGCGTGCTGGGAGACGGCAGCTGGCAGACGCTGATGTCGCTGAAGCCCGGCGTCAACACGATCACCGCCAAGGCGCGTGACGCGTCCGGCAACGAGGCCAGCGCCTCGACCGACGTGATCCACACGCCGGTCGCGGCCGTGGCCGCCGCCGCGTCGCCGGCCGTGAAGGCCGCGGCCAAGTGCACGGTCCCGCGGGTGCGTCGCCGCACGCTCCTGTCCGCCGAGCGGGCGCTCGTCCGCGCGGGGTGCGCCGTCGGCAAGCTCAAGTCCAAGCGCACCTCGGCCCTCAAGCCGGGCCGCGTCGTGACGCAGAGCATCGCCCCGGGCCAGATCGTGGCCGCCGGGACGATCGTGAAGCTCGTCGTCTCGAAGAAGCCGCTCAAGGCCAAGAAGGCCGAGCGGCGCAAGAAGGCGGCCAAGAAGTCGGCCCGCCGCCGGTAGTCCACCGGTAGGACACGCACGACCTCGGAGGGCGGCGGCGGCCGCCCTCCGTCGTTAACGTGCGCCGCCGATGCGGATCTTCGACGGCCACAACGACGTGCTGACCTCGTGCGAGCCGCAGGAGTTCGCGGGCGGCCGCGACGGCGGCCACATGGACCTGCCGCGTTGCGAGGCCGCCGGCCTCGGCGGCGGGATCTTCGCGGTGTTCGTCGCGTCGCCGGGCGACGAGCACCTGACGCTCGGCACCGGCGGCAGCTACGAGGTCGAGCTGCCGCCCGCGATCGAGCACGCCGACGCGCTCGCCTCGGCGACGGTCAGCGCGGGGAAGCTGTTCGTGCTCGAGGCGATGGGCGCCGTGCGCGTCGCGCGCTCGACGGCGGACCTCGACACGACCGACCGGATCGTCGCGGTGCTCCACCTGGAAGGCGCCGAGGCGATCGCGCCCGATCTCGCGAACCTGGAGACCTGGTACGAGGCGGGCCTGCGCTCGCTCGGGCCCGTGTGGAGCCGCCCGAACCACTTCGGCCACGGCGTGCCGTTCGCGTTCCCGTCCGGCGCGGACACTGGGCCCGGGCTGACGAGCGCCGGCCGCGAGCTCGTGCGGCGCTGCAACGACCTCGGGATCGTCGTCGACGTCAGTCACCTCAACGAGCAGGGCTTCTGGGACGTCGCGACGCTGTCGAAGGCGCCGCTCGTCGCGTCGCACTCGGGCGCGCACGCGCTGTGCGCCTGCTCGCGCAATCTCAACGACGAGCAGATCGACGCCATCGGGGGAACCGGCGGCCTCGTCGGCGTCGTGTTCGCCAACCCGTTCGTGCGCGAGGACGGCGCGGACGACGACGACACGCCGCTGTCGACCATCGTCGCCCACGTGCGGCACATCGCCGACCGCATCGGGATCGACCACGTCGCGTTGGGGTCGGACTTCGACGGCGCCGGGATCCCGCGGGCGATGGGCGACGTGACCGGACTGCCGCTCCTCCTCGACGCGCTCGTCGACGCCGGGTTCAGCCACGAGGACGTGGCCAAGGTCGCCTGGTGGAATTGGCGCCGGGTCCTTGGGGCATCCTGGTCGGAATGAGCGGCCAGCTCTTCTCCCCCGAGGCCGACGAGCCGCCGCGCACGCGCACCGGCGTCCCGGAGGCCGACGCGCCGCTCGCCGTGCGCATGCGCCCGCACGCGCTCGACGAGGTCGTCGGGCAGGAGCACCTCGTCGGTCCCGACGCGCCGCTGCGGCGCGCGATCGAGGAGGCCCGCCCGCACTCGATGCTGCTGCACGGCCCGCCCGGCTCGGGCAAGACCACGCTCGCGCGGCTCATCGCGGTCGCGGCGAACGCCGCGTTCGAGGAGCTCAGCGCGGTCGAGGCCGGCCGGCCCGAGGTGCGCCAGGTGCTCGAGCGCGCGCGGCACCGCCGCGAGGCGACCGGCGAACGGACCGTGCTCTTCCTCGACGAGATCCACCGCTTCAACAAGGCCCAGCAGGACGCGCTGCTGCCGGCGGTCGAGGAGGGCCTCGTCACGCTCATCGGGGCCACGACCGAGAACCCGTACTTCGAGGTCAACAGCGCGCTCATCTCGCGCGTCCGCGTCTACGAGCTCCAGCCGCTCGGCGCCGACCAGGTCGAGGAGCTCTTGCGCCGGACCGGCATCGAGGCCTCCGACGACGCGTTCCGCTTCCTCGCCGAGCGGTCGAGCGGCGACGCGCGGATGGCGCTGAGCGCGCTCGAGATCGCCTCGGAGAATCAGCGCCCGCCCACCCCGATCGGCGTTGCCGAGGCCGAGAGCGCCCTCCAGCGGCGGGCGATCCGGTACGACAAGGCCGCCGACCAGCACTACGACTACGCGTCGGCGTGGATCAAGGCGACGCGCGGCTCGGACCCCGACGCCTCGCTCTACTACCTCGCGGTGATGATCGAGGGCGGCGAGGACCCGCGGTTCATCGTGCGGCGCATGGTCATCCTCGCCTCCGAGGACATCGGCAACGCGGATCCGCAGGCGCTCGTCGTCGCCGTGGCGGCGGCCAACGCGGTCGAGCACGTCGGCATGCCGGAGGCGACCCACGCGATGGCACAAGCCGCCATCTACCTCTCCCTGGCCCCGAAGTCGAACGGCGCGTACCGGGCGATCCGCGCCGCGCGCGACTACGTGCGCGAGCACGGCGCGGAGCTCCCTCCGCCCCACCTGCGGTCACGCTTCCGCGGCGGCGCCGGCTACGACTATCCCCACGACCGGCCCGGCCACCTCTCGGGCCAGGAGCTCATGCCCGAGGAGGTCGCCGGGACCCGGTTCTACGAGCCCGACGAGGCCGAGGCGGAGCTGGCCGAGCGCCTCGACGCGATCCGCGCCGCACGCGCGGCGGCGGGAGAGCCCGACCGGCCGATGCCGGAGCCGCCGAAGTACACCTGACCGCCGGTCGTCAAGGCCGTTTGACGGTGGGTGTGGATGCAACGATCTTCACAGTTTCGTGATCGATCGCTGCTTCAGTGGTCGTAGATGGCTTCGATGCTCCTCACACGGTCTCATCCGCTTCCGGACGGCGACCGCGTGCGCCTGCGGCTCGCGCGGACGACCGACCGTGAGCAGCTCGCTGATCTCCTGGGCCTCGAGCCCGAGGAGCTCGAGATCCGACGGCTCCTGCGCCGCTGGGCCCTCGTGGCGACCGTCTGGGACGGC
>CADCVT010000490.1 GCA_902806215.1 uncultured Solirubrobacteraceae bacterium
TACCGCCGCCGAGCAGCGCCGAAGCGCGCGCGAGCAGCGGCTTCGTCGCCTCGCGCGCGTCCATGCCCGGCCACAGCCGGAGCATCTCGGTCTCGAACCGCACCTCCCCCACGGCCTCGGGGATCGCGTCGACGACGGCCGCGAACGCGTCGGCGTGCGCCGCGCGGAGGTCGCCGATCAGCTCGCCCTTGCCGGGCACGACGTTGAAGGCGTCGCCCGAGCGCAGGATCGTCGGGACGCTCGTCAGCGCGTGCGGGCCCTGCGGATCGGCGGCCGCGGCCATCGCCTGGGCCGCGTGCGTCAGCGCCAGGAGCGCGTTGGCGCCCTTCTCGGGGGCGCTGCCGGAGTGCGACTCGCGCCCGTGCGCGCGGACGCGGAGCGTCCCCGCCGCCTTGCGCCGCACCACCACGGCCTCCTCCCCGTCCGGGCCGAGCTGGCCGGCCTCGAAGCACAGGCAAGCATCGAAGCTCGCGAAGCGCTCGGCGTGGCCGAACGGCACGCGGCGCCACTCCTCGTCGTTGACGAGCAGGAGCGCGACCTCGGCGAAGTCGGGCGCCTCCTCGCTGCTCCCGTCGGCCAGCGCCCGCAGGACGCCGAGCGCGAGGACGTCGCCGCCCTTCATGTCGACCGCGCCCGAGCCGACGAGCTTGTCGCCGTCGACGTGCAGCCCGCGGTGCGTCTCGTGCGGCACGACCGTGTCGAGGTGGCCGAGCAGCAGCAGCCGGCGGGTGCCGGTCCCGCGAACGCGCACGACGAGGTCCTCGGCCTGGTCGGGCGTCGAGCACGGGACGCGCTCGACCTCCGCCTCGCCGTGCAGGAGCCCGCGCACGACGTCGACCGCGGCCTCGGCTGCGTGCTTGTCGCCGCTCGGCGAGGACACCGCCACGAGCGCGCGCAGCTCCTCGGCGGCGGCGGCGGCGATGCGCTCGGCGTGCTGCTCGATCCATGCGGTCATCGGCCGGGCGAGGATACGCTGCGCCCGTGCCAGCGCCTCCCACCTGGCTCGCGCCGCTGCTGCGCGAGGAGGCCCCGGACGTCGGGGACGACGTCGACGCGGGCCGGTTCGACGGGCTCTACGGCGGGCTGTACGACCGCGTGATCCAGAGCCGCACGCTCCGCAGGCTCGCGCCGCTCGCCTACGGCGACCCGGGTCCGCTCGCCGACCTCGAGGGCTTCGCCGCGCGGGTGGCGGCGTCGGTCCGCGACGGCGGCGTGCTGCTCGACGTGCCGAGCGGCGGGGGGACGATGCTGCCGCTGCTCGCGCGCGAGGGCTGGCGAGGCCGGGTCGTCGAGGCCGACCTCGGCGCGGCGATGCTCGGGCGGGCCGCCGACATGGCCGAGCGCGTCCCGGAGCTCGATGTCGCGCTGCTGCAGGCCGACGCGCAGGACCTGCCGCTGCGCGACGCGTCGGTCGCCGCGGCGGTCTCGCTCAACGGGCTGCACTGCATCCCGGACCCGCGCGCGTTCTGCTCGGAGCTCGGCCGCGTGATCGAGCCCGGCGGGCGCCTGTGGATGATCACGCTCGTCGGTGGCGGCACCGTCCGCAGCGAGGCGGTCGTCGCCGGCGCGCGCGTGTTCGGCATCGTGCCGGGCCCGCTGCCCCGGCGCGAGCAGCTCGGGGCCATGCTCCGCGACGCCGGCTTCGGCGAGGTCGAGTGGCTCGGCGGCGACGGCCTAGTCGGCCTCGTCGCCACCGTCTCGTCCTAGGGCCCGCCGGTCAGTCGAGGATCGTCGCGAGGCGCTTCTCGAGGGCGAGCGCCAGCGCGTCGCGCACCGGCCCCTCCTCGAAGCGCTCGACCAGCTCCGCCAGGAACCCCTCGACGACCAGGCGCGAGGCCTGCTCGTCGGCGAGCCCGTGCGAACGCAGGTAGAACAGCTGCTCGGGATCGATCTGGGCGATCGCCGCCGCGTGCGTGCAGCGCACGTCGTTGGCGAGGATCTCGAGGCCCGGGATCGCGTCCGCGTGGGCCTTCTTCGACAGCAGCAGGTTGCGCGACTCCTGGAAGGCGTCGGTCTGCTGGGCGCCCTCGTCGACCTTGATCATCCCGCGCCAGACGGCGGAGGAGCGGTCGGCGATGATGCCGCGGAACGCGAGGTCGGACACGCAGTTCGGGGCCGCGTGCTCCTGCGTCGTGTCGAAGTCGAGGTGCTGGCGGTTGTGGGTCGCGTACGCGCCCGTGACCTTGCCGTGGCTGCCCGGCCCGGCCAGGATCGTGTTCTGGAAGACCTTGCCGTTGCCGGCGCCGAACCCCAGGACGACCCAGTCGAGCGCGGCGTCGCGACCGACGGTCGCGCGCTGCGTGCCGTAGATCAGCGACTTCTCGCTCAGGTCCTGGCCGGACAGGAAGCGCAGGTTGGCGTTGTCGCCGACCACGAGCTCGATGACGGTCGTGAACAGGCCGTCGGCGGATGACAGGTACTGCTCCCACACCTCGGCCTCGGCGCCCTCCTCGAGCACGACGAGGACGCGCCAGTTCAGCGCGGAGTCCTGCGAGGCGAGCACGCTCGTGAGCAGGATCGGCGCCGACACCTTGACGCCGCGCGGGACGTAGACGAACGCGCCGCCCTCCCACGAGGCCGCGTTGCGGGCCGTGAAGGCGTTCTCGTCGTTCAGCACGACCTTGCCGAGATGGCGCTCGACGAGCTCGCCGTGCTCCTCGACCGCCTGCGAGAGCGGCATGACGAGCACGCCCTGGCCGACGAGGGCGTCGCCGTGCGGCGACCACGCGTGATCGACCTGCGTGAGCGTCACCGCGTTCTCGGGCGCGAACATCGGCTCCGGCGTCTCGTCCGACGACGCCGGGCCGGACGCGGCCGGGTAGTCGTCGAGCGAGAAGCCCTTGGGCAGCGGGGTGAACTCCCACCCAGGCTCGCCCTTGTAGACGGGCAGGTCAGCCAATGGAGCCCTCCATCTGGAGCTCGATCAGCCGGTTCATCTCGACCGCGTACTCCATCGGGAGCTCCTTGACGATCGGCTCGATGAACCCGTTGACGATGAGCTTCGAGGCCTCCTCCTCGTCGATGCCGTGCGACTGGAGGTAGAACAGCTGCTCCTCGCCGACCTTCGACACGGTGGCCTCGTGGCCGACGTTGACGTCGTCCTCGCCGATGCGGATCGTCGGGTAGGTGTCCGAGCGCGAGTCCTCGTCGAGGAGCAGCGCGTCGCAGACGACCTTCGACTTCGAGCCGTGCGCGCCCTTGGCGACCTCGAGCAGGCCGCGGTACGACGAGCGCCCGCCGTCCTTGGAGATCGACTTGGCGAAGATGTTCGACGTCGTGTTCGGCGCCGCGTGGACGATCTTGCCGCCCGCGTCCTGGTGCTGGCCCGTGCCGGCGAAGGCGATCGAGAGGATCTCGCCGTGCGCGCGCTCGCCCATCAGGTAGACGCTCGGGTACTTCATCGTGAGCTTCGACCCGAGGTTGCAGTCGACCCA
>CADCVT010000491.1 GCA_902806215.1 uncultured Solirubrobacteraceae bacterium
CACGCCCGGCGGGACGTAGACGAACGAGCCGCCCGACCACACGGCGCTGTTGAGCGCGGCGAGCTTGTTGTCGTTCGGCGGGATGAGCGTGCCGATGTACTCGCGCACGAGGTCCTCGTGCTCGCGCAGCGCGGTGTCCATGTCCATGAACACGACGCCCTGCTTCTCGAGCTCCTCGTTGACCTGGTGGTAGACGGACTCCGACTCGTACTGCGCGCCGACGCCGGCGAGGAACTTGCGCTCGGCCTCCGGGATGCCCAGGCGGTCGAACGTCTTCTTGACGTCGTCGGGGACGTCGTCCCACGAGCGCTCGGGCTTGTCCGACGCGCGGACGAAGTAGTGGATGTCGTCGAAGTCGACCTCGGCGAGCATCGGCGAGCCCCACGTCGGCATGGAGCGAGCGAGGAAGTGATCGAGCGACTTCAGGCGGAAGTCGAGCATCCACTGGGGCTCGCTCTTGAACTCGGAGATCTTCTCGACGAGCTCACGCGTCAGACCCTTGGGCGCCTTGTACAGGTAGTTCTCGGCATCGTGGAAGCCGTAGCGCTCCGTGTAGTCAGCGTTGAGGTCCTGAAGGACCTCGGTTTCAGGGGTGGCGGCCATGATCTCCAATTCCGATTTCGACAGACGGAATTGTATCGGGCCGGGCGGGCGTCGCTAGTCGAGCTCCACCCGTACGACGCCATCTTCGACGACGACCGGGAACGTGTCGATCGGCACGTACGCCGGGAGGTTCAGCGGCTTGCCCGATCGCAGGTCGAACCACGAGCCGTGGCGGGGGCACTCGACCGCGCAACGGCTGACGTCGATCTCCCCGTCGGCGAGGTCGCCGTTGTCGTGCGAGCAACGGTCCTCCATGGCGAGGATCTCCTCGCCGCAGTTGACCACCATCACCTCGAGGTCCTCCCACTCGATGCGCTTGACGGCGCCGGTGGGCAGTTCGGACAGGGGGCAGACGTCGACGAGCTCGGACACGCCGGAGAGCCTACGAGGGGCGCGGAGCGAGCCCGACGAGGATCTCGCGGATCGGGTCCGTCCCCCGCGCGGCCACCACGCTCGTGTCGCCGCCGTCGATCAGCAGGCGGTAGATCACCGGCCCCACGATGAGGTCGATCACCGTGTCGAGATCGAGGTCCGCGCGAAGCTCACCGCGCTCGACGCCGCGTTCGAGGATCGTCCGTGCGACGGCTCGCCGCGGGTCGACGAGCGCGGTCCGGAAGATCCGGTGCATGTCTGGATGATGCGCCGCGTCGGCGAGCAGGCGCATCGCGTAGTCGGCGCGTTCGTAGGCCGCCGCCCACAGGGCCTCGATGTCACCCATGAGCGAGCCGGTGTCCGGCGTCGTCACGTCGGCGTGAACGCTCTCGACGGCGGCGCGGACCAGCGCCTCCTTGTCGGGGAAGCGCCGGTAGATCGTGGCCTTGCCGACGCCCGCGCGCTGGCGCACCGCCTCGACGGAGAGACCCCGGAAGCCCTCGGTCATGAGGACCTCCAGGGTCGCCTGGACGATCGCCGCGTCGGCCTCGGTCGACCGCGGCCGGCCCGGGGAGCGCGCGGCGCTCGCGCTCATGCGGTCAGCGGTTCCCGCGTCGTCGTACTCGGCGCGGTCCGCTCGGTCCTCTCGCGGCCGGGCAGCAGCGTGAACGCCACCACCGCTCCCGCGAACGCGACGGCCGCGGCGACGATCGCGGTGGTGTGCATCCCGCCGACGAAGGCGTCGATCGCGGTCTGGCTGAGGGTCGGGTCGCCCGCTGCCAGCGCGTGGCCGAGCGACTCCTTCGCGGCCTCGGGGGCGCCGTCCATCCCGCCACGGTAACCACTGGACAGCACGGAGCCGAGGACCGCGACGCCGAGCGCTCCGCCGACCATCCGGACCGCGTCGTTCATCGCCGAGCCGACGCCGGCCTTCTCGAGCGGCAGCACGCTCATGACCGACTCGGTCGCCGGCGCCATCGAGATGCCCATGCCCAGCGACAGCGTGAGCATCGACGCGGCGACGATCCCGTAGCCGTCGCCCTGGTCGGCGAACGCCATGAGCCCGAGCCCGACGGCGACGCCGGCCATGCCGAGCGCCACCGTGGTCCGCGTGCCCAGGCGCTTGGCGACGAGCGCCGACAGGGGCGCGCCGATGACCATGCCCGCGGCCACCGGCAGCAGCCGGACGCCCGCCTCGAGCGCGGTGTAGCCGAGGACGCCCTGCATGTGCTGGGTGAGGAAGAAGATCGACCCGAACATCGCGAACATGATCAGCGCCAGCGACCCGCTGGCGGCGGAGAACTTCACGACGCGGAAGAGGCGCACGTCGAGCATGGGGTCCTTGACCCGCAGCTCCCACCGTGCGAAGGCGACGAGCACGGCGGCGGAGACGGCGAACGCGGTGAGGGTCGGCGTCGACGTCCACCCCTCCGCCGGCGCTTCGATGAGGCCGTAGACGAGCGTCGACAGGCCGACGATCGACAGGCCGGCGCCGATCCAGTCGGTGCGCGGCGCGTCGGGGTCCTTGGACTCGGGGATGAGCCGTGCTCCGGCGAGCAGCGCGACGGCGACGATCGGGAGGTTCACGAGGAAGACCGAGCCCCAGTCGAAGTACTCGAGCAGCAGTCCGCCGCCGGTCGGGCCGACGGCGATGCCGATGCCGAAGACGCCGGCCCAGATGCCGATCGCCTTCGCGTGCTCCTCGCGCGGGAAGACGTTCATGACGATCGAGAGCGTCGCGGGCATGATCAGCGCGCCGCCGATTCCCATCGACGCACGAGCGGCGATGAGCATCTCGTCGGTGGTCGACAGCGCGGCCCACAGCGAGGAGGCGCCGAAGAGGGCGAGCCCGATGCTCAGCGCGCGCTTGCGGCCGAAGCGGTCGCCGAGCGAGCCCATCGTGAGCAGGAGGCCGGCGAACACGAGCAGGTAGCTGTCGACGATCCACTGCAGCGCGCTCGTCGACGCGTCCAGGTCGCGCTCGATCGTCGGCAGCGCGACGTTGAGGATGGTGTTGTCGACGCTGATGACGAGCAGTGCGACGGACAGGGCGCCGAGGATCTTCCAGCGGCGGGGATCGGCTGTTGGGGCGGTTCGCATCTGACGGAGGTCCTTTCCGGCACGGCGTAGTATCGGAACTAAGTCGTACCGTAAGCGATGCATATGCGAAACGCAAGCGTCTCGTTATGTGCGACGCGTCACGGACGTCGCGGCGACCCGCACGCGGGGATGCCCGCCGACAGCGCCGCGCCCTCGACCCGGGCCAGGGCCCCGGGCAGCAGCTGCGCGGTCGACCGGACCTCGGCCGGCGGCGCGTTCGGCGGGACCGCCGCGAGCTGCTGAAGGACCGGCAGGAGCGCGTCGTACGCGCCGATGAGCTCGTCGATCGACTGCACCGGGCGCCGCCGCGGCCGCTCCTTCTCGAGCGCGGCGCGCGACTCCTGGTAGATCGGCAGCACGCTGCGGGCGAACTCGGGCAGCTTCGCCGGGTCCGGCGGCAGGCGCGCGGGGACGCCCTTCGCGGTGCGCCGGACCCGCGTGCACGCCCGTGCGGAGCGCTCGGTGAAGCGGCGGCCCTCCGCCGTCACCGACGGCGGCCCCGGTGCCGGGGCGGATGCCTGCGGCTGCGTGCTGCCAGGGGTCGAGGGCGTCGTCGGTGCCGGGAGCGCCTCGGTGGCGCTCGTCGCGGTCGTCGCCGGGGGCGCCGCCGTCGTCGCGGGCTCGTAGTCGTCGTCGGAGCCGCAGCCGCTCGCGATCAGGCAGGCGCCGACGGCGAGCGCGGACGCGATGCGGTGACGGCTCGGCACGCCGGATGCCTTCCCGGCGTGCCCGGACTTCAAGCCGCTAGCGCTTGAGCGTGATGACACGCGTGACGGTCGAGGCGTTGCCGGCGGCGTCCACGGCCGTCAGCGTGAGCGTGAGCCGCAGCCGTCGCTGCCGCGCGAACGCCCTGCGCGCCTTCGCTCCGAGCTTGAGCGTGACCTTGCCCGCGCGGGCCGTGCCCGTGCCGACGACCGCCGGCACCTTCAGCTTCTTCGCCTGCCGCGCCGGCAGCGACAGCTTCGCGGTGACCGCGCACAGCTCCGAGCACGAGACCGGGACGACGAGGCCCTTCCTGAGGACCTGCGCGAGGTTGTGGCTGAGCTTGACCGTCGTCGTCAGCTTCGGCGCGGTGGTGTCCCGTGCGACGCCCGTCCTGGGCGGCCCCGTGACGCCGCCGCCGGGCTTCTTGGCGCCGGTGTCGCCCGTCGTGCCGCCGCCGCCCGTGGTGCCGCCGTCCTCATCGGCCGTGCCGCTCCCGTCCGGGTCGGGCTTCGTGGTGGTCGCCACCGTCTCGCCGACGTTCCACGTCGACGCGTGCGAGGTGAGCACGACGAGCTCGACGTCGCCGTTGGCGAGCGTCTTGCGCTCCGCGATGCAGCCGTTCGCCGACGCCTTGCCGCCAACGGGGCAGGTCGCGTCGACCTCGGTCGGCGCGGCCTCGCCGTCGCCCTTGCGGAAGACGCGCAGCGCGGGCGCGCCGCCCGACGGCACGAGCGAGGAGTGCACGGTGAAGACGACCCGCAGCGGGTCGTCCTCGGTCTGCTCCGGCGCGGTGATCTCCATCTGGATCGTGAAGTCGACGCCGTTGGGCTCGGACTCGATGACCTTCGTGGGCACGGCCGTGGCCATGCCGCCCTGCGCGGTGGTGACCGCGATCCCGATGGGGTCGGTCCGCGTCGGTCCGTTCACGTCGCCCACCCGCAGCGTCTCGCCGGGCGCCAGCATCATGCTGCCGCCGCTCGACGGGTTCTCGAACTCGCAGTTCGACGCGACGTCGGGCTTCGAGTTCGACGGCGGGAAGCCGGGCGGCGGGGTGTACGCGACGTCGACCCAGGCGACGTCGACGGCACCGCCGCACTCGACCGTGTCGACCGCGCCCTCGCGGGCGTGGATCGTGTCCTGGTCGGCACCGCCGCGCAGGGTGTCCGCGCCGTCGCCGGGCACGTACGGGCCCGAGCCGCCGCCGTACGAGTAGCCGAAGCCGCCGTAGAGGAGGTCCTGCCCCGCGTTGCCGTCGATCTCGTCGTCGCCGGCGGTCCCGCCGTGCAGGCGGTTGTCCGCGCCGTTGCCGACGATGCGGTCCGAGCCGCGGCCGCCGGTCACGGCCTCCACGTCGGCGGCGATGCGGTCGTCCTCGCCGGCCTGGCCGTCGCCGGCCGCGTCGTCCAGCCCGACGACCACGCGTTCGGTGCGCGACGAGTAGTCGACCTTGTCGGGGCCGTTGCCGCCCTCGAACACGTCGGCTCCGTCGGGCTCGGTCTTCTGCTGTTGCGTCCAGCGGCCGTACGCGTCGTAGGTGTCGGCACCGTCGCCGCCGAGCATCCGGTCGGTCTCGTCGTCCCCGCCGGAGGTGAACGCGTCGTTGCCCGCCCCGCCCTCGAGCACGTCGGCGCCGCCCGAGCCGTCGAGCCGGTTGCCCTTCGCGCTGCCGACGAGCAGGTCGGCGCCGCTGCTGCCCTGGATGTTCTCGATCGACGGACCGACGGTGTCGCGCGAGCCCTCCGGGCCGTCGGCGGCGCCGCCGTCGGCGGCACCGTCGTCGGCGAGGCGGACCGTCACGCCCGTCCCCTCCATGTAGTCGTAGTGGTCGCCGTAGTCGACGGTGTCCTGGCCTGCCCCGCCGTCGAACAGGTCGCCGCCGATGCCGCCCTGCAGCCAGTCGGTGCCGCTGCCGCCCTCGAGCGTGTCGGCTCCGTCCTCGGCGTACGAAGGCCAGTCACGCGTGTTGGACGCGTAGCCGCCGTACCCGGAGCTCGAGCCGTAGAGCCAGTCGTTGCCCGCTCCGCCGTCGAGCGTGTCCGACCCGCCGCCGCCGTAGAGGTTGTTCGCGCCGGCGTCGCCCGTGATGTCGTCGTCGCCGATGGTGCCCGAGACGTTCTCGACGTCCGAGCCGACGTCGTCGCCGGGCACGAGCAGACCGTCGGTGGCGTTGCCGTCGTTCGCCCCGGAACCGATCGTGACCGTCACGGCTTCCGCGTGGTCGCCGTAGAGGACCGTGTCGTAGGAGCCCTCGCCGCCGCGCAGGACGTCCGCGCCCAGCCCGCCGACGAGCGTGTCCTGACCGGAGCCGCCGCGCAGCTCGTCGTCACCCTCGCCGCCGTCGACCGCGCCGGTGATGTTCGAGCTCGACGACCACGATCCGTTGCTGCTCGTGTTCGCGACCGAGACGCGGACCTCGTCGTCACCGTCCTCGGTGCTGATCGCGTAGCCGCCCACGCCGTAGCCGGTCTCGTCGCGCGAGCACGTGACGGTGTCCGCGCTGATGCCGCGGCAGCCCGTGCCGACCGTCAGCGTCTTGCCGGGATCGGTGACGGTCACGCTGTCCGTGCCGAAGCGCACGTCGACGTCGTTCGTCTCGCCTTGGCGCGCGCGGTACCGCAGCGAGGCGCTGCCCGAGCCCGTGGTCATCGCGACACGGCCGGCGGTCGGGGCACCGAGGATGAACCGCTGGTCGCCCGACGTGCGGACCCTGAAGACGCGATCGTCGCCCACCGTGGACGGCGGCTCGGCCAAGCAGCCGTCCGTCTGGGTCGCCGAGCAGTCGGGCACCGGCGTGAGCCCGTCGTTGCCGCTGGCGAGCAGCGTGAGGTCCTCACCGCCGAGCGACGCGTCGGCCGCGATCGAGACGAGCGGGGGCTGCCCCTCCGTCGCCTGCGTCGTGCTCACCAAGACCTGCTGCCCGACCGCCGCCCAGTCGTAGGACATGAGCCACGGGTCGACGAGGTCCTCGAGGATGCTGCTGTCCGCGCCGCCCGTGATCGTCGTCTCGACGGGGTCGACCACGGTCGCGCCGTCCTGCTCGGCGTCGGTCGTCTCAGCCTCGACCTGCTCGCGCCTGGGGGCGTTGACGCCCTCGCACGAGCCGTCGTCCGGCATCACGTCCTGCGGCAGCGGCGTCTGGCTGTACGGAGGCGTGGTGCCGTCGTCGGTGCCGACCGCGTCGGTGCCCGTGCCGCACGCGATGGTGTCGATCGCCCGGTCGCGCGCGCTGATCACGTCGTCGCCGCCGTCGCCGGAGAAGACGTCCTGACCGTCGCCCTGGGTACTGCCGTCGCTGCTCCAGGAGGAGTACTCGCCGAAGCCGCCGGTCAGGCGGTCGTTGCCGCCGCCGCCGGTGAGCGTGTCGTCGCCGGCGCTCGGGCCGCCGTGGAGGCGGTTCGCGCCGCCGTCGCCGCTCAGGCTGTCGTCGGCCGCGCCGCCGGTCACGTGCTCGACGTCCGCCTTGTCGTGCTCCCCGGCCTGGCCGTCGTTGCCGGTCTCGGCGCCGTCGAGCGTGACCGTCAGCGCCTGCTGGCGGCCTGCGTAGTCGACCTTGTCGTGCTCGCCCGCACCGCCGATGAAGGTGTCGGCGCCGTCGGCGACCACGGGGGTGCCGCCCGGCATCCCGCCCGGGCCTGGGCTCCCGTAGCCCCAGCCGCCGCCGAGGACGTCGTCGCCGTCCTCGCCGTGCAGGACGTCGTTCGCCGCGTCCGAGCCGCCGGCCAGCGTGTCGCCGCCGTCGCCGCCGTACACGGTGTCCACCCCGCCGCCGCCGTCGAGGCGGTTGCTCTTGTCGTCGCCGGTGATCGTGTCGTCGCCGTAGCCGCCGTTGACGTTCTCGATCGTCGCCTGGACGTCGTCTCGCTCGCCGGCCACGCCGTCGTTGGCGCCGTCGCCGATCGTGATCGTCACGCTCGGGCCAGGCCCGGGCGGGTTCGGTCCGGGCACGTACACCGGCATCCCGTGATCGCCGAAGTCGGCGGTGTCCTGGCCCTCGCCGCCGTCGAACGTGTCGGCGCCTGGGCCGCCGGACAGGTAGTCCGAGCCCTCGCCTCCGCTGATGGCGTCGTCGCCGTCGGCGGGCGCGGCCGGGTCCGGGCCCGGGTACCCGTACCCCGTGCCGTAGTAGCTGCTCGCGGCGCCGAGGTAGTCGTCGCCTCCGCCGCCGTCGAGCTCGTCCGAGCCCGCGCCGCCGTAGAGCTGGTTGCGACCGCCGTCGCCCACGAGGACGTCGTCGAAGTCGGTCCCGGCGACGTTCTCGACGTCGGCTCCGACGTCGTCGAGCTCGCCCGTGCTGCCGTCGTCGGCGCCCGCGCCGATCGTGACGTTCACGCCGGCCGCGTGGCCCGGGTACGTCACGGTGTCGAAGTCGCCTCCGCCTCCCCGCAGCTTGTCGGCGCCGGCCCCGCCGATGAGCGTGTCGCTGCCGTCGCTGCCGATGAGCTCGTCGTTGCCGGCGCCGCCGGTGATCGCGCCGCCGCCCGAGACGTAGCCCCGGTCCTGCGCCGAGGTCTCGATGGAGACCTGGACCCGATCGTTCCCGTCGCCCGCGTCGATCGCGTAGCTCGACCACGAGTATCCGCTCGAGCTCGCGGCGTCGTCGCGCGTGCAGCGGACCTCCTGCGGGTCGGCCGTTCCGCGGCAGCCGAGCGCGGCCCGAAGCGGGACGGAGTCGCGCACGACGATCATCTCGGGGCCGATCTCGACGGCGATGTCGTTCGCGTCGCCCGCGCGCGCCGTGTAGCTCAGCGTGCCGTTGAGCTCGACCTGGCCGGGGTTGGCGGCGCCGGACGCGGCCGACGGCGCGAGGAGCACGCCGAGCAGCAGCACGAGCAGAGCGGTGGGCAAGCGGCGAACGCGGAGATAGACGGGCATCCCGGCACGTATCGGCCGCCGCACTCAGCGAATTGAGGAGGGTTTTGGAGAAGTTTTCGTGCGCGGTCGGCGCTAGCGCGCCTCGGCCTCGGAGGGAGGCGTCTCGGCCTCCCAGTCGACCGCCCCGCCCAGTGCGGCGCTCTTGAGCACCTTGAGGCTCAGCAGCGCGCACTTCATCCGCGTCGCGCTGATGTCGATGCCGACGAGGTCGAGGACGAAGGCGCGGTCCAGCTGCAGGACCTCGTCGACCGTCTTGCCGACGATCTCCTCGGAGGCCATCGACGCCGCCGCGGTCGAGATCGCGCAGCCGTGACCGGTGAAGCGGATGTCCTCGACGCGGTTGTCCTCCCCGACGGCGAGCGTCACCTTGAGGATGTCGCCGCACAGCGGGTTGTTGTCCTCGAACTCGAGGTCGGGGTTCTCCAGTTCACCCCAGTTCTGGGGCCGCTTGTAGTGCTCGAGGATCTGCTCGCGGTACAGGTCGTCCATCGTCAGTCTCCGAAGATGCGGTGGACCTCGACGAGCGCGTCGACGAGGCGGTCGACGTCGTCGGGCGTGGTGTGCACGGCGAACGACGCCCGGGTCGAGGCCCCGATGCCGAGGCGCTTCATGAGCGGCTGGGCGCAGTGGTGCCCGGCGCGGACGCACACGCCCTGGCGGCCGAGGATCTCGGCGACGTCGTGCGGGTGCGCGTGGTCGAGGTGGAACGAGACGAGCGCGCCGCGCGCGCCGGGGTCCTGCGGGCCGTGGATCGTCAGGCCGGGGAGCTCCTGCAGCCGCTCCATCGCGTACGCCGTGACCGAGCGCTCGTGCGCGCGGACCGCGTCGATCCCGATGCCGGAGAGGAAGTCGACCGCGGCGCCGAGGCCGACGCCCTCGACGATCGGCGAGGTGCCCGCCTCGAAGCGTGCGGGGACGCCGGCGAACGTGATCTCCTCGAACGAGACGCGGTTGATCATGTGGCCGCCGCCGATCCACGGTGGCATGGCCTCGAGGATCTCGCGCTTGCCGTGCAGGACGCCGATGCCGGTCGGGCCGTAGGCCTTGTGGCCGGTCCAGGCGTAGAAGTCCGCGTCGAGGGCCGCGACGTCGACGGGGATCTGCGGCACGGCCTGCGATCCGTCGACGAGCAGCAGCGCGCCGGCGGCGTGCACGCGGCGGGCGATCTCCTCGATCGGGTTGATCGTGCCGAGGACGTTGGAGACGTGGGTGATGGCCACGAGCTTCGGGCCCTTGGCGAGGTGCGCGTCGAGCTCTTCGAGGAGGAGCTGGCCCTCGTCGTCGACGCCGACCACGTCGAGGTGCGCGCCGCGCTCGCGGCAGATCATGTGCCACGGGACGATGACCGAGTGGTGCTCCATCTCGGTGATCACGACGCGGTCGCCCTGCTGGAGGTTCGCCCTCCCCCACGCCTGCGCGACGAGGTTGATCGCCTGCGTCGCGTTGCCGGTCAGGATCGTCTCGCCCGCGGTCGAGCCGACGAAGCGCGCGGCGCGGTCGCGCGCTCCCTCGTACCGCTCGGTCGCCTCGACCATGAGCGGGTAGACGCCGCGGTGCACCGACGCGTTGTGGTGCGACAGGAAGTCGTCCATCGCGTCGATGACCTGCCGCGGCTTCTGCGCCGTGGCGGCCGAGTCGAGGTAGACGAGCCCCTCGCGCTCCAGGACCGGGAAGTCGTGGGCGACCGCGGTGGTGGCCACGGTCGTGCCTATGCCCCGATGGTCTCGCGCAGGCGGCCGTAGCCCTCGGCCTCGACCTGCTCGACCAGCTCCGGACCGCCGCTGTGCTCGATGCGCCCCTCGAAGAGGATCGAGACGCGGTCGGGCTTGATCAGGTGGAGGATCCGCTGGTAGTGGGTGATGATGAGCACGCCCATGCCGGTCTCCGCCTTGACGGCGTTGACCGCGTTGCCGACGACGTTGAGCGCGTCGACGTCGAGGCCCGAGTCGGTCTCGTCGAGGACGGCGATGCTCGGCTTCTGCAGCGCGAGCTGGAGCATCTCCAGGCGCTTCTTCTCGCCGCCGGAGAAGCCCTCGTTGAGGTAGCGCGAGCTGAACTGCTTGGGGACGCTGACGAGCTCCATCGCGGCCTCGGTCGTCTTGCGGAAGTCCTTGAGGCTGATCGGCTCCTCGCCGCGGCCCTCGCGGTGCGCGTTCTGCACCATGCGCAGGTACTTCGTGATCGTCACGCCGGGGACGGCGACCGGGTACTGGAAGGCCATGAAGAGGCCCATCCGGGCGCGCTCGTCCGGGTCGGCCTCGGTGATGTCCTCGCCGTTGAAGATGATCTCGCCCTCGGTCACCTCGAGGGTCGGGTGGCCCATGATCACGTTGGCGAGCGTGGACTTGCCCGAGCCGTTCGGGCCCATGAGCGCGTGCACCTCGCCCTCGCGGACCTCGAGGTCCAGCCCCTTGAGGATCTGCTTGTCGCCCGCCTGGGCGTGGAGGTTCTTGATCTCGAGCGTGTTCATGAGGAGGTGGTCACCGTGAGAGGTTGAGTGTCGCGTTGGGAGAAGAGGACGAGCTCGTGCAGGGTCGTGCGCTGCAGCGCCTCGAGGACGCCGCCCTGCACCCGCATCCACAGGAGCTTGGTGGCGCAGAGCTCGCCGTCGTCGTGATGGGAGCAGAGGACCTTCGACCCGTCCGGCAGGTCCTCGACGAAGCAGGACATGGGCGCGACCTGGCCCTCGAGAGCGAGGACGACGTCGTCCATGCGGATCTCGCGGGGGTCGCGGGCGAGGCGGTAGCCGCCGTGGGCGCCGCGGGTGGACTCGACGATGCCGGCCTTCTTGAGGAGGGCGACGATCCGCTCCAGGTAGGCGAGCGGGAGGCCCTCGCTCTCGGCGATGGCCTTCAGGCTGATGGGCATGCCCTCGGAGCTGCGGCCGAGCTCGACGAGCAGCCGCACGCCGTACTCTGCCTTCGTCGTGAAGATCACACGGCAAATCCTACCGCAGGAGTCGGAGAAGACCGGAGGGCTCTGCGCCTCGTCGCAGCCGCTGCGTCAGACTGACCCGATGGAGATCGTCGCGACGCTCGACCAGCTGGCCCGCCGTGTGGAGGAGGCCCGCGCCGCCGCCCAGGTCATCGCCGACGGCGATCCGACGGCGATGACTGACCTCGACGCGGAGGTCGAGCTGATGGCCAAGGACGTCGCCGCCCTGAAGGCGATGACGTCCGGGCCTCCGTCGTGAGCTAGCTGCTCGCGACGCGGTCGCTCTTGTCCTGCAGCTCGTCGATCTTCTGCGACGCCTCGGCCTTGGTGAGGTCGTCGGGGACGTCCTCGCCGGCCTCGCGCGCGAGGGTCTCGAGGTACGACTTCTGCGGTCCGGTCGCCGGCTCGTCGCCGGTGACCCAGTCCTGGGGATCCTTCTCCGGGGTGCTCATGGTGCTGGCGTCCCCGCTGTGTCGACGGGGCAAACGTATGTTCGCCTACCCGCGCTGCAACAGGCACTCGGACGGTAGGCCGGCGACCTTGCGCGGGTCCGCCAGCGCCTTCTCGCTCGGCTGCGGGTTGGTGCGGCAGAACGCGTAGCGGCGGCGGCTGAAGTCGATGACGGCCCGGTACGGATAGCCGAGGCTGCCGCGGGCGCCATCCTGGTCGCCGGCACCCTCGACGGCGGTGGTCGCCGAGAAGCAGTTGTAGGCGACATTCGCGGCGTCCGCGTCCACCCCCGGAGCGACGACGCACGTCGCCTGCCGCGCCTTCGGGGAGAAGCGCTCGCGCGCGTCACGGCCGATCGCGTCTCCGACGGCGGACAGAGCTCGAGCGCGCCGGCCCTCGGCACCGTCCGCGCTTCGCGCGGAGCCTCCCGCTTCCCGCTCGCCCGCCACCGGGATCGTCCCGAAGCGGGGCTCCTGCATCTTCGCGAGGCGCGCGCGGCGCGCGGCAGCGCGCTGGTCGAGCTCGCGCTGGCGCTGCTCGTTGCCCTCGTTCTTCGCGTCGTCGATGGCGGGGGCGATGGTGAGGGCGGTCGCGACCGCGACGAAGGCGAGGGCGGCGGCGACGAGAACGACCTTGCGCCACGGGATCGGCGCGACGGCGACGCCGCGCGGCGGCGTCCACAGCCCGAGCCACGCGCCGAGGGTCTCGAGCTTCGTCGCCTTGTTCTCGTCGTCGTTCTTCGTCGCGTTCACGTTCACACCGGCAGTACGCTTGTGCTGGTGTTGACGGTAGCGCTGATCGAGTCGTCGGTCCAGCCCGGCGGCCGCGCCCCGGCGCCGGAGCCGCTCGCGCTCGTGCAGGCGTTCGTCAACACCGTCGACCGCGAGCACGGCCCCGACCTCCTCGACGACCCCGACGATCTCGTCGCGTGGGCCGAGTACCGCGGGCTCGAGCCACCAGCGGTCATCGAGCACGCCCGCGAGGTCCGCGAGGCGCTCCGGACGCTCCTGTGGGCCAACCAGGCGCCGCCCGCGCGGATCCCACCGGAAGGCGCTTCCGGTCCGGTCTCGGCTCCGGAGCCGGACGCCGTCGCAGCAGCCTACGCGGTGCTCGACGCCGCGACGGCGCGCCTCTCCCCCCGCTTCGCCCCTCTCCGCCTCGAGGGCGACGACGCGCTCGCGGCCGTCCTCTCCGCCGCGTTCCTCGCGATCGCCGACGGGTCGTGGACGCGCCTCAAGGCGTGCCCGGGTCACCGCTGCGGGTGGGCGTTCTACGACCGAAGCGTCAACGGCTCGGCGACGTGGTGCTCGATGAGGGTCTGCGGCAACCGTGCCAAGACACGCGCGTACTACTCCCGGCGCCGGTAGGGCATCCCACGCGGCATGCCCACAGCGATCGTCACCGGCGGCAACAGCGGCATCGGCCGCTCGATCAGCGTCGCGCTCGCCAAGAGCGGCTTCGACATCGGCTTCACCTGGCACTCCGAGGAGGAACGCGCGGAGGAGGCGGCGCAGGAGATCATCGAAGCCGGCGCTCGAGCCATGCACTCGCAGGTCGACCTCCACGACGTCGACGCCGGCCTGCGCGTCTTCGAGGACATGGTCGAGGTGCTCGGCGAGATCGACGTGCTCGTCAACAACGCCGGCTACGGCAGCTCGACGCCGATCGTCGAGATGGAGCTCGACGAGTTCCGCGGCGTCGTCGACGTCGACCTGATCGCGCCGTTCACGCTGATGAAGGCCGCCGCTCGCCGGATGATCGACCAGGGCCGCGGCGGGCGGATCGTCAACATCACCTCGGTCCACGAGCACATCCCGAAGATCGGGAGCGGGCCGTACGTCGCCGCCAAGCACGGGCTCGGTGGGCTGACGAAGGTCGCGGCGCTCGAGCTCGCCGAGCACGGGATCACCGTCAACGCGGTGGCGCCCGGGCAGATCGCGACGCGGATGACCGGCCAGGAGGACCAGGAGCCCGATCCGTCCGAGGGCATCCCGCTCGGCCGCGCGGGCAAGGCCGACGAGATCGCGTCGGCCGTCGCGTGGCTCGCCTCCCCCGGAGCCTCGTACGTCACCGGCGAGTCGATCGTCATCGACGGCGGGCTGCGCCACATCAGCGCCGAGCACCAGTAGCCCGCGGGGCGCGCCGCCCCTCCGCTTGCGAGACTCCGGAGCGATGGACCTTCAGCCCGGCGACGTCTTCGCCGGTCACCGCATCGAGGGGGTGGCCGGGCGCGGCGGGATGGGCGTCGTCTACCGGGCCGTCCAGCTCGCCCTCGATCGGGTGGTGGCGGTCAAGACGATCGCGCCGTCGCTCGCCGCCGACCCCGCGTTCCGCGCGCGGTTCGTGCGCGAGTCGCACGCCGCGGCGGCGATCGACCATCCGAACGTGCTGCCGATCTTCAGCGCGGGCGACGAGGACGACGTCCTCTACATCGTCATGCGGTACGTCGACGGAGCGGATCTGCGGTCGGTCATCCGGGCGTACGGCCAGCTGCCGGTCGATCGCGCGGTCGGCGTGGTCGCGCAGGTCGCGGCGGCGCTCGACGCGGCGCACGCGCGCGGGCTCGTCCATCGCGACGTCAAGCCGGCGAACGTCCTGCTCGACCGATCCGACCATGCGTACCTGACCGACTTCGGCCTGACCAAGCGGCTGCACTCGAGCGGCGGCTCGGTCGCCGCGACGCGCGCCGGCGGGTGGGTCGGGACGCTGGGGTACGTCGCGCCCGAGCAGATCCGCGACGAGCGCGTCGACGGCCGCGCCGACGTCTACGCGCTCGGGTGCGTGCTCGTGCACGCGCTGACCGGGCAGCCGCCTTTCGAGCGCTCGAGCGACGAGGCGACGCTCTGGACGCACCTGCACGACGACCCGCCCGACCTGCCGGACGACGTCCCGACCCCGGTCGCCGAGGCCGTGCGCCGAGCGCTGGCGAAGACCCCCGAGGAGCGGTGGGCCTCGGCCGGCGAGCTCGGCCGAGCGCTCCTCGGCGCCGCCACCGCCGACGGGACGAGGATCACGCCGCCGAACCGCCGCCCCGACGCGGCGACGCCTCTCGTCGAGGGTCCCGACCCGGACGACCCCACACACACCGCGCTGACCGGGGCCGCACCCCGCGCCACTCCGCCCGGCGCGATGCACCGCGCGCCCGGCGCCGCTCGGG
>CADCVT010000492.1 GCA_902806215.1 uncultured Solirubrobacteraceae bacterium
CGATCGCGCATGGTTCACGCGACGCGAGTGCACGAGTGGACCAGAGCACAGACCTGCGCGGTTCGTCCCGTGCGCGGGCTAGCGTCTGCGCCTGCGGTGCACGTCTCCTCCGACAGACTTCCGGACCACGCGGCCCTCGCGCGGGGGGTCGCCGCCGCGCTGGCAGAGGTCTCACCCGTGCGTGCCGTCCGCGTCATCGGCTCGACGGCGCGCGGAGCGCCATCGGATCACAGCGATGTCGACCTGCTCGTGGTGACGCCGGACCGACGCTCCGCCGGCGATCTGATGCGTCTGATCGACCCTGAGCTCCGCGACCCCCGGCTTTCGTTGATCGTGCGGACCGAAGAGAGCTGGCTGCGCACGGTCGACACGGGCTCGCTCTTCGCGTTGCACGTCCGGCTCGAGGGACAGACCCTGCACGACCCCGACCACTGGTTGGCGATGAGTCTCGTCCGCGCCGCAGGGATCCCGCCGGACGTCCCTGGCGAGCTCGCCAGGCAGCGACGGCGGCTGCGCGTCTACGACGAGCTCGATCGTCTGCACGGGCGGCATCTGTTCGCTCTGAGCGACCTCTTCAGCATCGGCAAAGCAGCCGCGATCGCGCACTGCGTCGCCCACGGCGAGCCGATCTTCGTCAAGGAGCGCGCGCTTGCGCGAGCGGGCGCGCTGCGATCCGACCTCGCCTGGGCCGCACGCTCGGTCGCCACGCTGGCTCCGTTCTACGAGCGCGTGCGCGGCCGGGAGGTAGGCGTGCCGTTCGAGCCTGACGGCGATGTCGCGCGGGTCGAGCGCGCGCGACGTGCGGCCATGGCGCTATGCCGTGCCTGATGAGGGGCCGGTCAGCCCCGCTGTGGTCGGCTTTCTCGAGGACTACATCGCGGAGGTCGACATGGCGGACGCGCTCGAGCAGACCGAGATGGATGCCGACGAGCTCCTGGTCGTCTTCTGCCGTGAGGCGTTCAACCAGTTCTTCTCGAACGTCCTGCTCCGGCCGATGCAGGCACCGTCGTCGCTCGCCGCTGAGATGGCGAACCTCCTGGCGCGGGAGCACCCCGAGTGGTCGCCGCAGCGGCGGCGGGTCGTTCGGCAGTACCAGCACTTCTGCAAGATGTACTGGGACCTTGTCGGCGAGTTCTACGGAGGCGGTACGGACACGGTTCGGCGCTTTCACTTCGAGTTCGTGCCTGCGATGCTCGACGACCTCGTGCTCTGGGCCGCGCAGGCTCGCGAGGCTGAACTCGTCGCGCGGCTCATCCCCGCGCAGCTCGCGTACGCCAGGCTCCTGAAGGGATGAGGCCGTGGCCGACATGACAGAGGAAGAGCGCGAGCAAGAGCTCGTCGCCCTGGCGAAGATCGACTACGACGCCGCCCTGCGAACCATGAGCGGCTTCGTCACCGCTGGGGGGCAGATCCGGGGCATCGGGATCGCGGCATGGACCGTTGTCTTCGGCCTCGCGGTGCGCGACGAGTCGTACGCGCTTGCCGCCCTGTCGTTCGTGGTGGTCCTGATCTTCTGGTACGCCGACGCCTACCACATGGCGCTGTACCGACGTGGGCTCTCACGGTCGATCCAGCTCGAGACGCTGCTTGACGAGTACGCCGCTCGCCTTGGCATCGATGCCGAGGATCCGCGCGCGGTCAATCGGTTTCGCGCCCGGCTCGAGAGCCACAGCTTCGGGATGCACCGCACCCTGCGGCCGATCCGTCTACGCGATTTCGGTCGGCTGACGCCCAAGGTCGTGTTTCGGCTGATCTATCCGTCTGTGGCAGTCACGTCGCTTGTGACGGCGGTGCTCTACATCACGTGAGCGCGCCGAGGAGCCGCTCGAGGTCGTCCTCGGTGTTCCACGCGCCGACCGAGGCGCGCAACCAGGGCGTCCCGGGCAGGTCTCGGACCGCGACTCCCGCGGCCGACAGCCGCTCGACCGCGGCCGGCGGGTCGTCGACCTCGAACGTCACGAGCGTCGTCTCGTCGCGCGGCGCCACGGTGCGGCCCGACGCGCGGAGCATCGCGGCGAGCGCTGAGGCGAGCTCCCGCGCGCGCGTGTGGATCGCGTCCCAGCCGTAGGCTCCGAGCAGATCGAGGGCCGCGACGGCGGGCGCGGTCAGCTCGGCTCCGAGCGTCGGCGTGTCGTGACGGCGCGCCCCCGGGCGCAGCTCCCAGGTGTCGATCGGGCCGTGGGGCTCGACGAAGCTCAGGTAGGTCGGGCCGATCGCGGGGAGCCGGTCCTGCCACGCCGGCGCGACGTAGAGCATCCCCGTGCCGGTCGGCCCGCACAGCCACTTCTGGCCCGCAGCGGCGTAGAACGCGCAGCCGAGCGCGGCGACGTCGACGGGGACCGCGCCGGCACCCTGCGCGCCGTCGAGCAGCACCGGCACGTCTTCCGGCAGCGACGCGAAGGACGGCGCGAGGTCGCCTCGCTGCCAGCCGACGTGCGAGCACGCGACGAGCTTGGTCGCGGGGCCGACGGCGGACGCGAGCTCCGCGAGCGGGGCGCTGCGGATCGTCACGCCGTGCCGCTCGCGTGCCGCGACGAGCGGCCCGAGCAGGCCCGGGTGCTCCTCGTCGCTCGTGAGGATCTCGTCGCCGCGCCCGAGCTCGAGGCCCGCGACGACGCGGACGACGCCCTCGCTCGTGGAGGTCGTCAGCGCGACGTCGTCGGGCGCCGCGCCGAGGATCGCCGCGTACGCGGTGCGCAGGCGGTCGTGCAGCGCGAGCGAGCGCTCCCAGTACGGATAGCGGCGTCCCTCGGACTCCGCGAGCGAGTACACGTCGTCGAGCGCCGTGCGCGCCGCTCGCGGGAGCGGGCCGCACGTGCCGGCGTTCAGGTACGCGGTGCGCTCGAGGACGGGGAAGTGGGAGCGCAGGTCCAGCAGGGCCAGAACTCTACGAGCCGCGAGAATCTGCCCCTGGCAGATTGCTCGCAAGGTGATCGCCCCCTGGGGCGATCACCCGCACACGGGCCAGGGCGATGCTCCGGCCTTCGCGTAGAGCATCGCGGCACGCCGGTCCTGCTCGGCCTCGGGCGCCGCGGCGGGGTCGCCGCTGCCGCCGACCGACGCCCAGGTCTGCAGATCGAACTGGTACTTGCCGCGGTACAGGCCGCCGCCGCCGATCGCGGCGGGGTTGCCGCCGGACTCACAGGCGGCGATCGCCTGGAGGTGCCCGGGGACCGCGACCGAGGGCGCGGCGACCCGCGCGCGCAGCTTCGCGTTGCGCGTCTTCAGCCGCCGGTTCGCGGTCCGCAGGTGATCGAGCGACCAGTCCTTGAGCTCGGCGCGCGTGCGCTCGACCTCGCCTCCGCGGAGCTTCGCGCGCGTGCGGTGCAGGCGCACGTGACGCTTCTGCGCCTTGGCGTGCTGGCTTGCCAGCGTCGCGACGGGCGCGACCTCGGGCAGCGCGGCCTCGACGGCGAGCGCGGGGGTGGACGGCGCGAGCGCACAGGCGGTCGCGCCCAGGATGATGGGCGTTCGGAGACGCAGGATGCGTCACCTCCCGGGGATGGCTTCCAAGGACGGGCGACCAGACAGAGGCCGCGTCGTGCGGAGCCGGAATCGAACCGACGGGCCCCGCAGCGATCTTCGACGCTAGCAGCGGTTCTAGGATGACCCGTGATGACGGTCACGCTTCCCGACGGCAACCAACTCGAGCTCGCAGACGGCGCCACCGGCGCCGACGCCGCCGCCGCGATCGGCGAAGGCCTCGCCCGCGTCGCGCTGGCCATCAAGCGCAACGGCGGACCGGTGCAGGACCTCTCGACGCCGCTCGAGGACGGCGACCGGATCGCCATCGTGACGCCCAAGAGCGACGACCTGCCCGACGGCGAGACGCCGCTCGACCTCATCCGCCACGACACCGCGCACGTGCTCGCCACGGCCGTGCTCGAGCTCTATCCCGGCGTGAAGATCTCGATCGGCCCGGCGATCGAGCACGGCTTCTACTACGACTTCGAGTTCCCCGAGGGCGTCACGAGCTCCGACGCCGACTTCGACCGCATCGAGCAGAAGATGCGCGAGCACATCAAGGCCGACGAGCCGTTCGTGCGCGAGGACGTCAGCGTCGAGGCCGCGCTCGAGCGCTTCCGGGCCGAGGACCAGCCGTACAAGGTCGAGCTCATCGAGGATCTCGTCAAGAACGCCGATCCCGCCCACCCGCTCGACACCGTCTCGCTCTACACGAACGGCCCGTTCACCGACCTGTGCCGCGGCCCGCACGCGCCGTCGACGAAGCGCATCAAGGCGTTCAAGCTCCAGTCGGTCGCCGGCGCGTACTGGCGCGGCGACGCGAATCGCACGCAGCTCACCCGCATCTACGGGACCGCGTTCTTCTCCAAGGAGGAGCTCGAGGAGCACCTGCGCCGCCTCGAGGAGGCCCGCGCGCGCGACCACCGCCGCCTCGGGCCGCAGCTCGGGCTGTTCACGTTCTCCGACGTGTCGCCCGGCTCGACGTTCTGGCTGCCGCACGGCACGACGCTGTTCAACGAGCTCGTCGCGCTGAACCGCCGCATGCAGCGCGACCGCGGCTACGTCGAGGTCAAGACCCCGCAGCTCTACGACAGCGAGCTGTGGAAGACGTCGGGGCACTGGGGCAAGTACCGCGAGCACATGTTCCTCACCCAGACCGAGGGGCACGAGTACGGCCTGAAGCCGATGAACTGCCCGGGCCACGCGCACCTGTTCGGGCTGCAGCGCTGGTCGTACCGCGACCTGCCGCTGCGCATGGCCGAGCCCGGCCTGCTGCACCGCAACGAGCCGAGCGGCACGCTGCACGGGCTGCTGCGGGTGCGGCACTTCGCGCAGGACGACGCCCACGTCTTCTGCACGGAGGACCAGATCCAGCACGAGGTCGGTGCCTGCCTGGACTTCGCGTTCGACATCTACCGGCTGTTCGACATCGAGCCGACGCTCGAGCTGTCGACCCGTCCCGACCAGCGCATCGGCGACGACGCGCTGTGGGACCACGCCGAGGGCGCGCTGCACAGCGCGCTCGAGGCGCGGGGGCTGCCGTTCACGGTCAACGAGGGCGACGGCGCCTTCTACGGCCCGAAGATCGACCTGCACTTCGAGGACTCGCTCGGGCGCTCGTGGCAGCTCGGGACGGTCCAGCTCGACTACAACATGCCCGAGCGGTTCGGGCTGACGTACACGGGCGCCGACAACGCCGACCACCAGCCCGTGATGATCCACCGGGCGCTGTTCGGCTCGTTCGAGCGGTTCATCGGGATCCTCACCGAGCACCTCGCGGGCGAGTTCCCGGCGTGGCTCGCGCCGGTCCAGGCGATCGTCCTGCCGCTGAACGACGAGCTCAACGACCGCGCGGGCGAGGTCCTCGCCGAGCTTCGGGCGGCCGGCGTGCGCGTCGAGCTCGACGACCGCACCGAGTCGGTCGGGCGCAAGATCCGCGACGCCGAGCTGCGCAAGGTGCCGTTCATGCTCGTCGTCGGGCGCCGCGAGGCCGAGGAGGGCACCGTCTCGGTGCGCGAGCACGGCCGGGGCGACACGGGCACCGTGCCCGTCACCGAGTTCGCCGAGCGTGTCATCGGGGAGACGCCCCTCGCGCAGCCCGCCGCGGCGGGGTAGACTGGGAGCACTTGAAGAA
>CADCVT010000493.1 GCA_902806215.1 uncultured Solirubrobacteraceae bacterium
CGCGGCGCGACGACGCTGAACGTGCGGGTGCAAGCGGCGGCCTCCGCGTTGCCCGCGGCGTCGGTCGCGCGGACGGCGAACGTGTGCGACCCGGGCGCCAGGCCGCTCACCGTGTGCGGGCTCGTGCACGGCGCCCACGCGCCAGCGTCGATGCGGCAGACGAACGTCGCGGCGCCGTCTGTCGCGAACGCGAAGGTCACGGCCGTGCCGGCCGGCACCTGCGCTCCCTCGGCGGGCCCGGACGCGATCGTCGTGACCGGCGCCCTGGTGTCGACGGTCCACGTGATCGACGGCGGATCCGGCTCGACGTTCCCCGCGTTGTCGGTCGAGTCCACCTCGACCGTGTGCTCCCCGTCGCTCAGGCCGGTGAGCCTCCACGGGCTCGTGCACGGCTCCCAGGGGCGGCCGTCGACCCGGCACGCGAAGGTCGCTCCATCGTCGGCGCTGAAGACGAGCTCGGCGTCGGTCGACGTCACGACGCTTCCGTCGACCGGCCCCGTGAGCGACGTGATCGACGGCGTCGTGTCGACGAACCACCAGCGGAACGCGGGCGTCGCATCCACGTTGCCGGCCTCATCGACCGCGCGGACGTCGAAGCGATGCGCGGAGTCGCCGAGTCCGGAGTAGCTCTTGCTGGGCCCGCACGGCTCCCACTGGCCGCCGTCGCGCTTGCACTCGAAGCTCCCGGTCTCGGTGCTCGTGAACGAGAAGCTCGCCGCGGCGGTGTTCACCTGGGTGTCGTGCGGCGTGCCCGCCGTGATCGTCGTCTCCGGCGCCGTCGTGTCGACGAACCACTCGGCCTTCTCGGGCTCGACCTCGTACTCGTTGTTGCGGACGCCGCGGACCTCGGCGTTGTGTGCGCCCGGGGTCAGGCCCCGGACGGTCCAGGGCGAGGTGCACGGCGCCCAGACGCCGCCGTCGAGCCTGCACTCGTAGCCGTTGACGAGGCCGGGCGTCGTGAACTCGAGCGTCGCCTCGGTCTGGTTGGTGCGCGCGCGCGGCTTGGAGGTCAGCGTCGACTGGACGTTCGTGAAGAGCCGGGTCTTCGACCAGCTGATGTTGCCGTTGCGGTCGGTCGCCTGGATGTCGAAGGCGTAGGTGTCGAAGACCCGAATCGCGCGCCGGTGCGGACTCGTGCACAATTCCATCGACACGTTCCTGATGCCGCAGCGGTAGGTCGCGGTCTCGTCGGCGTGCCACTCGAGGTCGACGGTGCTGTCGCCGTTGAGACGCTCGACGTCGAACGTCACCTGCGGGCCCGAGGTGTCCTGGAAGATCGCCTTGACCGTCTTGTAACCGCGCGAGGTGATCGGGCCGGTGATCTTGCACTCCCCGCTGACGATCGCGTCGCAGCCCTCCCAGCCGATGCGGAGCCAGCCCGGACGTGACACGGTCTTCAGGGTGACCGCGACCGCGAAGACCGCGTTGAGGTGCGCGACCTCGCACGCGGACTCGTCGCTCTCGAGCTCCTGCGAGCGCTTGTCGCACTCGTAGGCGTGCTCGCTGCTCGTGGCCGCGACGACCTGGCCAGCACCCTGGATCGAGACGTTGAGGGTCATGGCGCCGGCGTGCGCAGACGGGGCCGCGGCGGAGAGCAGGATCATCGCGAACGACGTCGCGATCAGGAGGAGGCGGATAGGCATGACCGTCACCCTGCCTGTCCCCAGAAGGGGGTACATCGGGGGGTTCCCCGGTGGTGACCCTGGTTGCGCTCCAGGGCCACCGCGCGCGCATCCCCGAGGACCTGCGCGCCACCCCCGACGGCGCCCGCCTACCGCAGGCGTGGGACGCCGAAGGCGTCGGACGCCGAAGGCGTCGGCCATGTGGCGGTCGGCGGCCGACTCGGCCTCGGCGCCCGCGCCCGCCTCGGCGTTCGTGATGCCCTTGCCGAAGATGATCGATGCCGGGGAGCCGCGCGGCGTGAGCTGGATGATCCGGTAGTCGTCGCTCAGCGCGGCGTCGCCGTCGAGGCTCCACCCGAACCGCTCGTAGCGTGCCCTGGTCGGCTCACACCGGGCCTCACCGCAGGATCGGCCGGGTCGCGTGGATCGTCGCGCGGATGAGCCGGACGGTGCGCACGTCGCGGCGGCCGAGACCGAGGCGGAGGATCCCGGTCGACGCGGTGCCGGCGCTGCTGGCGTTGAAGACGAAGTTGCCGAGGCTGTAGGCGACGACCTTGCCGGGCGGACGGCGGATCGGCTGGAGCACGTGCGGATGGGCGCCGAGCACCGCGTCCGCGCCGGCCGCCAGGGCGACGCCGGCGAGCGCCCGCTGCTGCGGGTTCTCGGTGCCGGCGCGCTCGGTGCCCCAGTGGAACATCGCGACGACGACGTCCGCGTCGCGGCGCGCTCGGCGGATCCCGCGGGTCACGCGCTCGGGGAACGCCCAGGCCGTCCCCGGGCTCGCCCCGAGCGCGCGGAACTCGAACGGGAGGATCACCGAGAACCCGACGAACGCCACGCGCAGGCCGAGCCGCTCGACGATCTGCGGGCGGTACGCGGCGGCCTCGCTCGCGCCCGCGCCGACGGCGGTGATCCCGGCGGCGCGGGTCGTGCGCAGCGTGTCGAGCAGCGCACGGTCGCCGTAGTCGCCGACGTGGTTGTTGGCGAGGTTGACGACGTCGATGCCGGCACGCCGGCGCATCGCACGGACCGCCCGTGGGTGGCCGCGGAAGACGTACTGCTTGCTCTGCGGGGTCCCCCGCAGGCTCACCGCGCACTCGAGGTTCGCGACGGCGATGTCCGACCGGCGCAGCAGCGGTCCGACGCTCGCCCACGGATAGCCGTAGCCGTTCGCCCGCATCGCCGCGCCCGGCGTGTCGCCGAGGTTCACATCGCCCACCGCAGCGAGGACGAGCGAGCGCACGCGGATCGTCCGGGTGGGGCTCACCCGGCCGTCGATCGTCCGACCGCGGACGCGCAGCGCCCCGCCGCGCCTCAGGGCACGGAAGCGCACGACGCCCGGGTCCGTCGCCACGGGCTCACCGGCCGGC
>CADCVT010000494.1 GCA_902806215.1 uncultured Solirubrobacteraceae bacterium
GAAGACGCGGCCGCCCAGCGAGCCCTTGGCCAGCCGCTAGGCCAGCGCGGTCATCGGCGCGTTGTAGAAGAGGTTGCCGACGTGCAGCAGCCGCTCGGACTGCCCGCGGACCGCCTCGACCACCGCGGGGTGGCAGTGCCCGACGCTCGACACGCTGATGCCGGTGAGGAAGTCGAGGTACTCGTTGCCCTCGGCGTCCCACAGCCGCCACGCCTCGCCCCGGACGAACTCGACCGGCATGTCGAGCTTCTGCATGTACGAGGTGATCTCGGGGCCGCCGCCGTGCACGACGATCGGGTTGAAGCCGACGTACTTCAGGAGCACGACGTCGCGCGCGAAGTCCTCGCGCAGCTCCGGGTGCTCCATCGCGGCGCCGCCGTACTTGATGACGATCGTCCGGCCGTGGAACTCCCGGATGTACGGGAGCGCCTCGAGGAGGGTCTGGACATCCCGCATCTACGTGGTGTAGTCGGCGTTGATGGTGATGTACTCGTGGCCGAGGTCGGAGAAGAAGACCTCGGTCTCGAAGCCGTCGCCCGGCACCGCGACCTCGATCTCGACCTCGTCGGTCTCGAAGTTCGCCTGCTCGCGCGTCGCGTAGCCGCCGCTGCACACGAGCGTCCCCTCGACGCGGATGTCGTAGGCGAGCGGATGGGTGCCCGGGAGCGCGGCGCCGATCGCCTGCGCGATGCGGCCCCAGTTCGGGTCGCCGCCGTAGATCGCGGTCTTGACGAGCGGGCTGTTGGCGATCTCGCGGGCAACGCGCTCGACGCCGTCGCCGCTGCCGCCCCGGACGACGACGCGGCCGGTGCGGCGCGCGCCCTCGCCGTCCTTGACCATGAGCAGCGCGAGCTGGCGCATGAGCGCGTCGAGCGCCTCGCCGAAGCGCAGCTCGTCCTCGGACTCGGGCTCGACGACGACGCCGCTGGCGCCCGACGCCATGAGGATCGCCGTGTCGTTGGTCGACAGCTGGCCGTCGACGGAGATGCGGTCGAACGAGCGCTTGACGGTGACGCCGAGCAGCAGGTCGCACGTCTCGGGCGCGAGCTGCGCGTCGGTCTGGACGAAGCAGAGCATCGTCGCGAAGTTCGGCTGGATCATCCCGGCGCCCTTGGCCTGGGCGGTCAGGCGGACGGTCCCGCCGGGGAGGTCGACGTCAAGCGCGACGTGCTTGTCGATCGTGTCGGTGGTGCGGATCGCGTCGGCGAACTCGACCGCTCCGTCCTCGCGCAGCTCGGGCCGCACCTTGAGCAGGCCCTTCGTCGTCACCTGACCGTCGAGCTGCACGCCGATGACGCCGGTCGAGCAGACGGCGACCTGCGTCTCGGGGACGGCGGCAACCATCGCGGTCGCGCCCTGCATCCGGGCGGCCTCGTCGAGGCCGGGGCGGCCGGTCGCCGCGTTGGCGTTGCCGGAGTTCGCGACGACCTCGCGGATCGCGTCGAGGCGCGTGCGCTCCATCGTCACCTGGACCGGCGCGGCCAGGACGCCCGAGCGCGTGAACTTCGCGGCGCTCGTCGTGTCGGGGGCGTCGCTGACGATGACGCCGAGGTCGAGGCCCTTGGGCTTGATGCCCGCGGCGGCGGCGCCGGCGCGGAAGCCCTTGGGCAGGCGCTCGGGCTCGTCGGAGACGCGGACGTGCTCGGGCTGCTCGACCCAGCGCGAGACGAAGAACTCGGTCACGGCGCCGTCTCCGCCAGGTCGCCGACCGTGTCGCCGAGGCCCGCGGTCTCGTCGAGGCCGAACATGAGGTTGAGGTTCTGGACGGCCTGGCTGGCGGCGCCCTTCCAGAGGTTGTCGATCGCGCTGAACACGAGGACCTTGTTCGTGCGCTCGTCCTTGACGACGTGGATGCGGCAGACGTTCGTGTCGCGGACGTCGCGCACGCCGGGCGGCGTCCGCGCGAGCTCGACGAACGGCTCGTCGGCGTACGCGCTCGCGTAGAGCTCGTCGAGCTCGGCCTGACTCGTGCTGCGCGACGGGATGACGTAGCACGAGACGAGCTCGCCCTGGTCGAGCGGCATGAGGTGCGGCGTGAACGTCGTGGTGACGTCCGCGCCGAGCAGGCCGAGCTCCTGGTCGATCTCGGGCGCGTGGCGGTGCTTGGCGACGCCGTAGGGCGTGACGTTCTCGTCGGCGGTGACGAAGTGGGTCTTCTGCGTGGCGGCGCGGCCCGCTCCCGAGACGCCGGACTTCGCGTCGACGATGACGTCGTCGATGAGGCCGGCGCGCGCGAGCGGCGCGAGCGCGAGGATCGTGGCCGTCGGGTAGCAGCCGGGGTTGGCGACGATGTGCGCGTCGCGGACCTGGTCGCGGTAGAGCTCGGGCAGGCCGTAGACGGCGTGGCCGAACAGGCCGGGAGCGCCGTGCTCCCCGTACCACTCGCCGTAGACCTGCGGGTCCCGGAGCCGGAAGTCCGCGCTGAGGTCGACGACCTTGACGCCGCGCTCGTGGAGGTCGGACACCGTCGGCGCGGACGCGCCGTGCGGGTAGGCGACGATCGCGGCGTCGACGTCGGCGTGCGTGTCGACGTCGAACGCGTCGAGGACGAGCGGCACGCGGTGGTGCGGGTAGAGCTCGTCGAGCCTGACTCCCGCGTCCGAGCGCGACGTGACCGCGCTGAGCTCGAAGCCCGGGTGGCGGTGCAGGATCCGCGCGGCGAGCGCGCCCGCGTACCCGCTCGCTCCGGCGACGACGACGCTAGGTCCGCTAGGCACGGAGCTTCGCTCCGAGCTGGTCGCCGAGCTTGGCCACGATCTTGTCGACGACCGGGCGGACGTCGTCGTCGGTCAGCGTCCGGTCCGGCGCGCGGAACTCGAGGTGAACAGCGAGCGACGTCTCGCCCTCGAGCGGATAGACGTCGAACACCTCGGCGGCGCCGAGGAGCTTGCCGCCGGCGCCGCGGACGACCCGAAGCACCTCGGCTGCGGGGACGTCGGCGGCGACGACGACGGCGAGGTCCTGGCGAACGGCGGGGAAGCTCGTGACGTCGCGGTAGTGCAGCTCGTCGGGTGCCTGCTCGATCGCGAGGCCGAGGTCGATCTCGAACGCGGCGACGGCGCCCTCGAGGTCCCACGCGCGGGCGACGAGCGGGTGCACCTCGCCGAGCCATCCCAGCTCGGTCTCGCCGCTGTACACGCGCGCGGAGCGGCCGGGGTGCAGGAACGGATGGCCGGGCGGGCGCACGTCCCACTCGATCCGCAGCGTGTCGAGCACGGCGCCGAGAAGTCCCTTCGCGGCGAAGAAGTCCCACACGGCGTCGGTCGAGCCGCGCCACGCCTTCGGGGCGATCCGCCCCGCGACGACGGCGCCGAGCGCGTGGACCTCGTACGGCAGCGGAGCTCCGCCCGGAGGCCGTTGTAGCCCGGAGGCGGGTCCGTCGGCGGCCACGGAGGAAGGGCCAGATGCCGTGGAGCTTCCTTCCTGACTGACGCTGTTCGGATCGGGCGGCGCGAGGGACGGGCCGTCGTTGTCGCGGACCAGCGCGGGGGCGCCCTCGGCGACGCGGTCGCCGTCGGGCCCGATCGCGCCACCCTGGTCGAGGTAGATCGCACCGGACTCGAAGAGCGCGACGTCGGCGACGCCGCGCGCGCGGTTGAACGACGCCGCGTCGAGCAGCGAGCCGAGCAGGGTCGTCCGCAGGACGCGGTGGTCCTCGGACATCGGGTTGGTGATCGCGACGAACCGGCGGCGCGGGTCGTCGTCGGGCAGCCGCAGGCGGTCGGCGACGGACGGCTCGGTGAACGACCAGCCGACCGCCTCGAAGACGCCGCGGCCGACGAGCGCGTCCTCCGCGCGGCGACGAGCGAGCTGCTTCGGCGTCAGGCGCCCGGACGCGCCGCGGCGCGAGGGCAGCGTCACGGGGAGCTTGTCGAGTCCCTCGATGCGCGCGACCTCCTCGACGAGGTCGGCCTCGCGGGTGACGTCGTTCCAGCGGAAGTGCGGGACGCCGACGCGCAGCGCGTCGCCGTCGCGCTCGACGTGGAACTCGAGCGCGCGCAGGATGTCGGCCTGGCGGGCGAGCGGGATCGACGTGCCGGGCAGCGCGTCGGTCCGGGCCGGGCGCAGCGTGAGCGGCGCGGGGTCCTCCCCCGGCCCGCCGACGTCAATCGTCCCCGGCACGACCGTCGCGCCGCAGAGCTCGACCATGAGCTGGGCCGCGACGGCCTGGGCCTCCATCGTCTGGCGAATGCTCAGCCCCTTCTCGAACCGCGAGGACGCCTCGGACCGCAGCCCGAGCCGCGTCGACGTGCGCTGGATCGTCGGCGCGTGCCACGCGGCGACCTCCATCAGCACGCGGGTGGTGTCGTCCTGCACCTCGGACCGCGCCCCGCCCATGACGCCGGCCAGCGACGTCGGGCCGTCGGCGTCGTCGATGACGATCTCGCCGGCCTGCAGCGTGCGGGTCTGGCCGTCGAGCGTGTCGATCGTCTCGCCCTCCTGCGCGGCGCGCACGACGAGCGCCTGCCCCGCGACCCGGTCGAGGTCGAACGCGTGCAGCGGCTGGCCGGTCAGCAGCATCACGTAGTTCGTGATGTCGACGACGTTGGAGATCGGGCGCTGCCCGGCGGCCATGAGGCGCGCCTTCAGCCACGCGGGAGATTCGCCGATCGACACGTTCTCGAACACGCGCGCGGTGAAGCGCGGGCAGAGCGAAGGGACCTGGACCTCGATGGTCACGCCCTCGATGTCGCCGTCGCTGCCGGGATCCTCGGACCACGGCGCAGGCGCCAGCGGAGCACCCGTCGTCGCGTGGACCTCCCGCGCGACCCCGTAGATCCCGAGGCAGTCCGGCCGGTTCGGCGTGATCTCGAGCTCGAGGACGTCGGTGGAGATCGGCAGCGCCTGCTCCAGCGGCGTTCCCGCTTCCAGTGCCTCGTCGAGGACCATGATCCCGCCGTGCGCCGTGCCGATGGCGAGCTCGTCCTCGGCGAGGATCATGCCCTCGCTCGGGACCCCGCGCAGCTTGGCCTTCTTGAGCTTCGTCCCGTCGGGCATGATCGCGCCCGGCCCGGCGACCGCAACCGTCTGGCCGGCGGCGACGTTGGGCGCGCCGCACACGATCCCGCGGACCTCGCCGTTGCCGACGTCGACCTGACAGACCGAGAGCCGGTCGGCATCGGGGTGCTGCTCGGCCGAGAGCACCTTGCCGACGACGAAGTGCTCGAGCGCGCCCACGCCGTGGTGGTGGACGGCCTCCATCTTCGTGCCGGTCATCGTCAGCTGCTCGCCGAGCTCGCGCGCTCCGATCCCCGACGCGCAGAACTGGTCGAGCCACTCGATCGGGACCCTCATCCGAACTGCTCCAGCAGCCGCAGGTCGTTCTCGAAGAACATGCGCAGGTCGGGGACGCCGTGCTTGAGGAAGGCGATCCGCTCGATCCCCATGCCGAACGCGAAGCCCTGCACGCGCTCGGGGTCGTAGCCGTGCTCGCGCACGTACTCGAAGACGTTCGGGTCGACCTCGCCGGCGCCGAGGATCTCGATCCAACCCTCGCCCTTGCACAGCGGGCAGCGCGAGCCGTCGCGCAGGAAGCCGCCCTTGCAGTTGAAGCAGGAGACGTCGACCTCGACCGACGGCTCGGTGAACGGGAAGAAGTGCGGGCGCAGGCGCACGTCGCGCTCGTCGCCGAAGATCGCGCGGGCGAACGCCAGCAGCGTCCCCTTGAGGTCGGCGAGCGTGACGTCCTCGTCGACGGCGAGCCCCTCGACCTGGTGGAACTGCGGCGTGTGGGTCGC
>CADCVT010000495.1 GCA_902806215.1 uncultured Solirubrobacteraceae bacterium
CCGCGAGCGCCGCGGCCATACCCTGGTCGGCGCGGGCGCCGAGGACCGCCGCAGCGCGAGCGAGCCCCACGGCGTCGGGCGGCAAGCGGGTGAGCAGCGCCCGGGAGACGGTGCGCGGGCCGAGGTTGCGCACGACGTCCGCGGTTGCGGCCTGCTCGACCGGGTGGCCAAGCGACTCGAGCTCGTCGACGAGCTGGCCGGCGAGGAACGGGTTTCCGCCCGACGCCACGTGGAGCGCCTCGACCACCGGCGGCGCGGCGGGCGCGTGACCGCGCTGGACGAGCCGCGCGAGCGCGTCCGGCGACAGCGGCTGCGGCACGATCCGCAGGCCCGACCGGCCCGCGGTCAGGTCGACGAGCGGGCCCTCGGTCTCCTCCGGGGGACGCGTCCCGACCACGAGCGCGATCGGCAGGTCGACGAGTCGCCGCGACAGGTAGGAGAGGAAGCGCAGCGACGGCGGGTCGGCCCACTGGGCGTCGTCGACGGAGATCAGCAGGGGCCGCTCGGACGCGAGGTCCGCGGCGACCCACCACAGCGCGTGGAGCGTCCGGGCCTGCGAGCCCTCCTCGCCGTCGCCGCTGGACTCGAGCGCGCGGTCGAGCGCGGCGAGCGCCGCTCCGGCGGGACCTTCGAGGATCTTCCGGCGGGTGTCGCCGTGGTAGCGCAGGATCGAGCGTTCGACGAGCTGGCGGATGACGCCCCACGGCAGCGTGCGCTCCGGTTCGTCGCCGGTTGCGACGAGTCGGCCGAAGCCCTTCTCCTTGGCCAGCGCGCGAGCGTCCTCGACCAGGCGCGTCTTCCCGATGCCCGGCGGGCCCTCGATCACGACGAGCCGGCCGCCACCGCCCGCGGCCTCGTCGAGCGCGGCCGCGATGCGTCCGAGCTCCTCTCCCCGCTCCAGCGTCTCCGTCCCCATCCCCTTGACGCGCAGCATCGCATGGTCGCGACGCGCCATGCCGACCGATGAGTTCTCGGCGGCCCGACCGTCTGTGACGGTGAAGGCTTCATCAACGGATGCCGAGGAGCGCACGATGGCCAGCACGACCACTCAGGGCTACGTCGATCTCTACCTGCTGCCTGTGCGGGCGCAGACGATCGACGCATACCGCGACTACGCGACGGCCTTCGGCGAGATCGTCGTCGAGCACGGCGGGCTGCGCTACCGCGAGTTCCGCGGCGACGACCTCGGCGACCGCTTCCCGGTGGGCGAGGACGAGCTGATGACCGCCGCGATCGTCGAGTTCACCTCCCGCGGGCACCGCGACGAGGTCATGGAGAAGGTCATGAGCGACGCGCGCGTCGAGGCGTTCACCGGTGGCGACGACCTCGCGGACATGAGCAAGATGCGCTACGGCGGGTTCGAGACGTTCGTGAGCGCGTGAGCCTCGTCAGGTGCCACATCGCGGTCTCGCTCGACGGCTTCGCGGCCGGGCCGGACCAGAGCGAGGAACATCCGCTCGGCCGGGGCGGCGAGCGGCTGCACGAGTGGATGTTCACGTCGAGGACCTGGCACGCGCAGCACGGCCGCGACGAGGGTGAGCGCGACGCGTCCGACGAGGTCGTCGAGGCGGTGCAGAACGGCATCGGCGCGTACGTCATGGGCCGCAACATGTTCGGCTGGGGCCGCGGCGCGTGGGACGAGTCCTGGCGGGGCTGGTGGGGCGACGACCCGCCGTTCCACACGCCGGTGTTCGTGCTGACCCACCACGAGCGCGAGCCCGTGCCGATGCGCGGAGGCACCACCTTCTTCTTCGTGACCGACGGGATCGAGGCCGCGCTCTCGAAGGCGCGCTACGTCGCCGGCGACAAGGACGTCACGGTCGCCGGCGGAGCGAGCACGGTGCGGCAGTTCCTGGCCGCCGGGCTGCTCGACGAGCTCTACCTGCACATCGTCCCGGTCCTGCTCGGCGCCGGCGAGCGGCTGCTCGAGGACGTCGGCGAGCCGAGCCTCGAGCAGATCGAGGTCGTCCCGGCGCCCGGCGTGACCCACGTCAAGTACCGCGTGCTGCGGTAGCCGCTACTCGGCCGCGGGGCCGTGCCGGCGCAGGACCTTCGCCGGCGCCCCGGCGGCGATCGAGAAGTCGGGGATCGACTCCGTCACCACGGAGTTCGCCCCGATCACGCAGCGGCGACCGATCGTCACGCCGCTCGTGATCACGACGTTCGCGCCGCACCACACGTTGTCGCCGATCGTGGTCGGGCCCTTGGTGGTGAAGCCCTGCCAGGTGATCGGCTGCTCGAGGTCGTCGAACCGGTGGTTGGCGTCAGTCACGAAACACCCGTTGGCGAACATGCAGTGGTCGCCGATCTCGACGAGCTCCTGCGCGGCGACCTGGACGCCGAGGTTGAGGAAGCACCCGTCCCCGATGACCACGCGTGCCGTGTCAGCCATCGTGATCCAGACGCCGGGCTCGAACACCGTGCCCTCCCCCACCTCGAGCCGCCCGGCCTCGAAGGACTCGAGCACGTTGCCGTGCACCGGCCAGCGGCAGAACGCGCGACGCTGGGCGAAGTGCCAGTGGATGCGAGCACGGTTCCACGGCAGCGACGAACGCTGATACCAGCGCCACTTCTGCGCCCAGAGCTTCGCGTCGTCGAGAGCGGCCACGCCCACAGGTTCTCAGGCGTCGGCGCCGAGCGCGGTCAGCCGCTCGACCGCGTCCTCGTCGCCCTTCTCGGCCGCGACGCGGTACCACGCGATGGCCTCGTCGCGATTGCGGCCCTCCAGCAGCGCCGCGAGGTTGTAGGCCGCCAGCCCGACGCCGTTCTCGGCCGCGCGGCGGTACAGCGCCTCCGCACCCGCCTCGTCGCCGCGGTTGGCCAGAATGAGGCCGAGCGACGTCGCCGCGTAGTCGTCGCCGGCCGAAGCGGCCTGCGCGAACCACGGCTCGGCGGCCTCGTCACCGACGCTCTCCTCGAGCATCCATCCGAGCTGCCGCGCAGCGGCAGCATGGCCGTCGCGCGCCGCCTGCTCGTAGAGCTCGGACGCTTCCTCGAGCCGGTCGGTCCGCTGCAGCAGCGCCGCCAGCGCGTACACGGACGCGGCAGCCCCGTCGCTCCGCTCGACCGCGGCGCGCAGCCAGCGCTCCGCCTCGCCGTACTCCTCGCGCTTGCGCAGCAGCATCCCCAGCTCGTGGGCGCCGCCGATGTCGCCCGCCTCCGCGGCACCGCGCAGCCAGGGCTCCGCCTCGCGTTCTTCGCCGCGCATCGCCAGCAGGGCGCCGACGCAGCCGGCCGCAGCAGGGCTCTCGTCCGCGGCGCGTCGGAACCAGGTCTCCGCCTCCGCGAGGTCGCCCGACGAGAACGCCCGCCGTGCGATCGCCTCGGCGGCTGCGGCACCGCCCAAGCCTGCGGCCTCGCGGAGCACCGCGTCCGCCTCGTCGGTCCGGCCGAGCTCGTCGAGCAGGTACGCGAGGTTGCCCGCTGCGACCTCGTCACCCTCGGCGATCCCGCGGCGGAACATCGCCTCGGCCTCCTCGATCTCACCGGCCCGCCACAGCACGCCCGCCAGGTTGTTGAAGACCAGCGAGCCTGTCCCGAGCTCGATCGCCCGCCGGTACCAGCGCTCGGCAGCCCCGTCGTCCCGGTGGCGGTGCACCGCGCGGTAACCGAGCGCGAAGGCGGCCTCGCTGTCACCGCCGTCGGCAGCCAGCCGGAGCCACCGCTCCACCTCGTCGGGATCGGCGTCGCGCGTCTCGCGCTCTTCGGCCAGCAGCCGTGCCGCGTCCGCCAGCCCACCGTCAGCCGCGCGCTGAAGCCGCAGCTCGGCCTCGGCGTGCTCGCCCCGTCGTGCGGCGATCACGCCGAGATGCAGCTCGGCCTGCTCCTCCCCTCCGTCGGCCGCGACGCGGAACGCGGCCTCCGCCGACTCCATGTCCCCCGCGCCCTCGAGCAGGAGCCCGAGGTGCAGCGCGGCGTGCGCGTGACCGTCCTCGACCGCGCGCTCGAAGTACCCGCGAGCAGCGCCGGTGTCGCCGTTGCGCTCCGCCTCCAGTCCCAGCTCGAACTCGTCCACGACTGCCTCCTACCCGGACGTTGCGCACCGAACGACTTGCATCAGCTGTCACGAGCGAAGAGAGTGCGTCATGGTCTTCACCGCACTCCGGCGCGTGGGAAAGCCCACCGTCCTCGTTCTCGCCGTATCTATCGCGGTCCTCGCCGCCGGCGGGGCCACTGCTGCCTCGCTCATCACGAGCAAGCAGGTCAAGAACAACAGCTTGACCGGCGCCGACGTCAAGAACAGCAGCCTCACCGGAGGTGACATCAGGGACCGCTCCATCCGGAAGGCGGATCTGGCGCCCGGCGTCGTCCCGGCGGCCGGCGGGACCGCCGGCGCGACCGGCGCAACGGGAGCGCGCGGCGCGACCGGACCGGCCGGCGCGCCAGGAGCCAAGGGCGACAAGGGCGACAAGGGCGACAAGGGCGACAAGGGCGACAAGGGCGACAAGGGCGACAAGGGCGACCGCGGCCCGAGCGACGGCCGCGCCTCGCAGGGACCGGAGAACGTCGAGATCACGGGCCCCGGCGAGGAAGCAGGGCGAGTGCTGGATCAGCTCGCGCTCTCGGGCGGCAAGTGGATGATCACTGCGACGGCCACCTTCGCGAACGTGTCGGGCGGCGGGGCGCGGTCGCTGAACTGCAAGCTGGCCAACGGCGCCACCACGCTCGCACGCAGCTACCCGCTCGAGGACTCCACCCAGAAGAACACCTCCACCACGCTGCTCGGGGCCGTGGACCTCCCGTCGGCGGCCACGATCAGCATGCGTTGCTGGGCGAGCGACAGCCTCGTCTACGTCTCGGCCCTCTCGCCGCCGGCGATCCACGCCATCCGCGTCGAGACGTTGGGCGTCGACTAGCGCGGGTCAGGCGGTGGCGGTCGCGCGTTTCTTCGCGCGGCCGTTGCCGTTCCCGTTGCCGTTGCCGTTCGTGCCGGTGGCGGCCTTCTTGCGGCCACGCGACGCCTTCGGCGCCGCCGGCGTGACCAGCTCGGCCAGGAACTCGCCGGTGTAGGAGCCGGGCGTCCCGGCGACCTCCTCCGGCGTGCCCTGCGCGACGACGGTGCCGCCCTCGTCGCCGCCCTCGGGGCCCATGTCGATGATCCGGTCGGCGGTCTTGATGACGTCGAGGTTGTGCTCGATCACGACGATCGAGTTGCCCTGCTCGGTCAGGCGGTGCAGCACGTCGAGGAGCCGCTCGACGTCGGCGAAGTGCAGGCCGGTCGTCGGCTCGTCGAGGATGTACAGCGTCCGCCCGGTCGCGACCTTCGACAGCTCGGTCGCGAGCTTGACGCGCTGCGCCTCGCCGCCCGACAGCGTCGTCGCCGGCTGGCCGAGCCGAATGTAGCCCAGCCCGACGTCGTTGAGCGTCTCGAGGCGCCGCTTGATCTTCGGGATGTGCTGGAAGAACTCGAGCGCCTCCTCGACCGGCATCTCGAGCACGTCGGCGATCGTCTTGCCCTTGAAGCGCACCTGCAGCGTCTCGCGGTTGTAGCGCTTGCCGTGGCACTGCTCGCACGGGACGTAGATGTCCGGCAGGAAGTGCATCTCGATCTTGATCTGGCCGTCGCCGCGGCAGATCTCGCAGCGCCCGCCCTTGACGTTGAACGAGAAGCGCCCGGGCTTGTAGCCGCGCGCCCGCGCCTCCTGCGTCTTGGCGAACAGGTCGCGGATGACGTCGAACAGGCCGGTGTACGTCGCCGGGTTGGACCGCGGCGTGCGGCCGATCGGCGACTGGTCGACCTGGATGATCTTGTCGAGCTGGTCGAGGCCCTTGACGCCCTTGTGGCTGCCCGGCCGCTGCCGCGCGCGGTGCAG
>CADCVT010000496.1 GCA_902806215.1 uncultured Solirubrobacteraceae bacterium
CGTACGCCTCGTACGTGACCGGCGGCTCGGGCAGCCCCGTCCGGTACCTGATCGTCCTGCACCTGATCGCCGTCGCGCTGCTGGCGTCCTACCGGACCGGCATGAAGCTCGCGCTGTGGCACTCGCTGCTGCTGCTCGTCGTCTACTACGGCCAGGACGCCGAGCTGCTGCGCCCGCTCGACGAGGACACGACGCTCGGCATCGGCAGCGCGTTCGAGCAGCTGCTCGCCTTCAGCGCCGTGTTCTGGCTCGTCGCGGTCGTGACCTCGAGCTTCTCGGCGATCAACGAGCGCGAGCTGCGCCGGCGCCGCTACGACCTCGAGGCGCTCGCGATCATGGCGCGGCGCCTGGAGGCGGCCGCCGGCTCGCTGGCCGGCGCCGAGGTGCTCGTCGAGACCGTCGCCGAGACGTTCGACGTCAAGCGCGCTGTCGTGCTGGCCGCCTCCGACGGCGGCGAGCTCGAGGTGCTGGCGCGGCGCGGCGACGTCGCCGCGAAGATCGACGGCCACCTGTACGAGACCTCGCAGGTGCGCCTGGCCATGGCCGCCGGGACGCGCCTGACCTCGCGGCTCGACCGCGCCGGGGACGCCGCGCTCGACGCGCTCATGCCCGACGCGAGGAACCTCGTGATCGTGCCGCTGTCGGCCGGGCGCCAGGCGCTCGGGGTGCTCATCGTCGAGCACCCGATGCGCGCCGCGTCGCGGATCGAGCGGCGGGTCGTCGGCATGCTCGAGCGCTTCGTCTCGCACACGGCGCTCGCGCTGCGCAACGCCTGGCTGCTCGAGGAGATCCAGCACCTCGCGGCCACCGACGGCCTCACCGGGATCGCCAACCGCGGCACGTTCCAGAACGTGCTCTCGCAGGAGCTGTCGCGCACGCGGCGCAACGGCGGCTCGGTCGGCCTCGCGCTGCTCGACCTCGACCACTTCAAGCGGCTCAACGACACCCACGGCCACCAGGCCGGCGACGAGGTGTTGCGGCGCGTCGCCGCGGTGCTCGACGAGTGCTCGCGCGGCTTCGACACGCCGGCGCGCTACGGCGGCGAGGAGTTCGCCGTCGTGCTGCCGGACACGACGCCCGAGCAGGCGATGCAGATCGCCGGGCGGCTGCGCGAGGGCGTCGCCGCGGCGGGCATCGCGGCGGCGGTCACGATGAGCGTCGGCGTCGCCTGCTTCCCGTCCGACGCGCCGGACGGCGAGCAGCTCGTCAAGGCCGCCGACGAGGCGCTCTACGTGTCCAAGCGCGGCGGACGCGACCGGGTCACGAGCGCGCAGGCGCTCGTGCCGCCGCCCACGCGCTGAGCTCCTCCGCGTGTCGTGACACGAGCCCCTCGGCGGGGGTCGTCTCGACGAGCAGCGTCGGCGACGGGCGTCGACGCGCCCAGTCGTGGCACGCGTCGTTGAAGACGTCGTCGATCCACGCGAGCGGGCGGTCGCGCGCGTAGGCGTCGATCGCGCCGAGCTTCCAATGGCCGGGCATGGTCGTCCCCGTGTGGACGTGCCGGTCGAAGCTCAGGTACGGCAGCGGCCCGGGGAGGCCGAGGACCGGCGGCAGGTACTCGTTGGCGCGTTCCTCCCAGCCCGTGCACCAGACAAGATCGTAGGCATCCGAGAGCGCGAGGAGGTGCTCGCCGGCCTCCTGCGAAAGGAAGTGGGGCAGGCCGTCAACGGAGTGATACGTCCCGTCTGGACGCCTGTCCATGTCGAACCCCCAGAGCGAGATGACTCCGTCGACGTCGACCAGCAGCAACGGTTTCCCCTGCTCTTCTGCCACTTCTCCTCGATCCCCGGGGACTTCGTACGAGCTTAGGATTGGGACGCTAGCCTGGGCGGGCACCACCTTCCTCAAGGTGGCAGGGGTCGGTACCGATTGCTGGCATAGCCGCCGTGCACCGCAAGTGTCGCCGGACCCCGACGTTCCTCACTCCTGAATGACCCTCCACCTCGGAATCTTCCTCGCGCTCGTCTGCGCCTTCGCCTCGAACGTGGCGTTCTTCTTCAAGCACCGTGGTGCCTGCGAGGCGTGCAAGGTCGACATCAAGCACCCGATCCGTTCGGCCATCTCCCTGTGGAGCTCCAAGTGGTTCGCGATCGGCATGGGCCTCGGCGCCGCCGCGTGGATCATCCACGTCGCGGCGATCTCGCTCGCCCCGCTGTCGACCGTCCAGGCGGTCCTCTCCGGCGGCGTCGCGCTCCTCGCGGTCATGGCCGACAAGATGTTCGGGCTGAAGACCACGCGCCGTCAGTGGTGGGGCCTCTCGATGACCGCGCTCGGCCTGGTCCTCCTGGTCATCACGATGCCGGGCACCGACGGCGCCCACTCGGCCTTCTCCGAGCCCGCGCTCATCGCCTTCGAGCTCGGCCTCTTCGGCGTCGGCGCCCTGCTCATCATGGGCCCGAGCCTCGGCCGCGGCCCGTCGGAGCACCACGGGATCATGCTCGCCGCCGCCGCCGGCATCCTCTTCGGTGTCTGCAACATCGGCGTCAAGGCGCTGAGCGGCATGGTCGGCGCCGAGGGCATCGTCGGCCTCGTGTCGCCGTGGCTGCTGCTCGCCGCCGCCGGCTCGGCCGCCGCCTTCTACGCATCGGCCCGCTCGCTGCAGGACGGTGACGCCGTCCCGGTCATCGCGATCACCGGCACCGCGGCGAACATCTCGTGCATCGCCGGCGGCATCATCGTCTTCGGCGACCCGCTGCCCGGCACGACGGTCGGCATCGTCATCCAGGCCACTGCCTTCCTCCTCGTGATCGTCGCCTCGGCGCTCACGCCCGCCCCGGTCCGCGCCGTCGAGGCGCAGGCCGCGCGCGCCTAGCTCGCTCCGGCGTTCTCCCGCGGCGAGCGGCAAGACCACACGGAATGCCAGGCGCAAGCTTCCGGGCTGACGCACGTTCACAGAGACATGCCCCGGTCCCGTCGCCTCGCCGTCCTCGTGCTCGCCGCCCTCGCGGTCCTCGCCGCTCCCGCGGTCGCCACAGCCGGGGAGTGCGACGAGCTCGACCCGTCGGTCTGCCTCCTGCCGTGGCCGAACGACCGCTTCACGAAGGCCGACCCGACCACGGACACCGGCCGGCGCCTGGACCTGCGGCTCGACCAGATGCCGCGCAACGTCGCGGGCAAGCCGATCGACCCGACGGAGATGAACCGCAACGACGGGTTCAGCCCGGGCTCGATGGCGATCACGCGCGTGCCGGGGCTCGACTCCGAGAAGGCGTTCGAGCGCAGCGGCCTGCCGCCGATCACCGACCCGAAGCAGTCGCTCAGCCGCCGCTCGCCCGCCGTGATCATCGACGCGACGACCCGCAGGCGGCAGCTCATCTGGGCCGAGCTCGAGTACCCGGACGAGCTGAAGAAGGACCCGGCCGACCAGACGCTCGTGCTGCATCCGGCGAAGAACCTCGTCGAGGGCCGGCGCTACATCGTCGCCCTGCGCGGCCTGCGCCGCGCGGACGGCAGCAGGATCGCCGCCCCCGCCGCGTTCGCGCGCTACCGCGACGGCAAGGCGACCGGGGACCGCGCCAAGCACATGGACTCGCTGTTCGGGACGCTGCGCCGAGCGGGCGTCAAGCGCGACGATCTCTACCTCGCGTGGGACTTCACCGTCGCGAGCGAGCGCAACCTGTCCGAGCGGATGCTGTCGATCCGCGACCGCGCGTTCGCCGAGCTCGGCGACGCGAACCTCGCCGACCTGAAGGTGGCCGGCGCGTCGCCGCGCTTCGTACTCAACCCCGACCTGCCCGACGGCCTGCCGTCGCAGGTCCCCGGCCAGGCCCGCGAGCAGGACGGCATCGTGAACGTCCCGCCGTGCTCAGCCGGCGCGACCGCGCAGTGCGAGGCGGGGGAGAGCGACAAGCTCCTGCGTATCGTCCGAGGCCGCGTCCTCGTGCCGTGCTTCCTCTCGACGCCCGGCTGCGCGCAGGGCGGCACGTTCACCTACGAGTCCGACGGCGTCCCCCGCCGGCTGCCCGGCAACACCGCCGCGGCGCCGTTCACGTGCATCATCCCGCGTGCCGTGCTCACGCGAGGGCCGGCGCGTCCCGCGCTCTACGGCCACGGGCTGCTCGGCAGCGGGAGCCAGGTCACCGGCGGCGCGAACCAGGACCTCGCCAACGAGCACGGCTTCGTCTCGTGCGGCACGGACTGGAGCGGCATGTCGAGCGAGGACCTGCCGAACGTCGCGACGCTGCTCGCCGACCTGTCGCGCTTCGCCTCGCTCACCGACCGCGGCCAGCAGGGGATGCTGAACTTCCTCTTCCTCGGCCGGACGCTCATCCACGGCGACGGGTTCGCCTCGCATCCGGCGTTCACGGTCGAGGGCAAGCCGTCGATCGACACGCGCCGGCTCTACTACACGGGCGGGAGCCAGGGCGGGATCATGGGCGGCTCGCTCACCGCGGTCGCGCCCGACTTCACCCGCGCCGCGCTCGGCGTCCCGGCCATGAACTACTCGACGCTGCTGCAGCGCTCGATCGACTTCGACACCTACGCGCAGGTCATGTACAACGCGTACCCGAACGAGCTCGAGCGGCCGCTCGTGCTCAGCCTCGTCCAGCTGTTGTGGGACCGCGCCGAGGCCAACGGCTACGCGCACCACATGACGCGCGACCCGTATCCGAACACCCCGCCGCACGAGGTGATCCTCAACATGGCGTGGGGCGACCACCAGGTCACGAACTGGGCGACGCTGGTGATGGCGCGCACGGTCGGCGCGCGGCTGCGGGCACCCGCGCTCGAGCCGTCGCGCGGCTACGACGACGAGTTCTTCGGCGTCCCGACGATCCCGAGCTTCCCGGCGACGGGCTCGCTGTTCGGCGTGTGGGACGTCGGGCCGCTGCGGACCGTCGGCGGCAAGGTCAAGGGAACGCCGCGTCCGCCCGTCGGCAACATCCCCAACCGCGACGGGGTCGACCCCCACGGGCCGGACGCGTCGGAGCAGGCGAGCGGCCGCGCGCAGGTCAGCGCGTTCCTGCGGCCGGAGGGGCAGTCGCAGATCCTCAACGTCTGCGGCGACCGCCCGTGCTACCTCGACGGCTGGACCGGGCCGTAGGACGACGTTCCGTCGGCCGGTTTCGCAGACCTCGCGACATCGCGTCGTACGCAGGTCTCTGGGCTGGCGCGTATCGTGCCACCCAATGGCGACGCCGCAGAAGACGACGACCGACCTCCAGGAGCAGGCCAAGCGCCACCTCTGGATGCACTTCAGCCGGATGGGCTCCTACGACCAGGGCGCCGACATCCCGGTCATCGTCAAGGGCGAGGGCTGCCACGTCTGGGACGAGCAGGGCAACCGCTACTTCGACGGGCTGAGCGCGCTCTTCTGCGTGAACATCGGCCACGGCCGCGCGGACGTCGCGATGGCGGGCGCCAAGCAGGCCGAGGAGCTCGGGTTCTTCACGAACTGGTCCTACGCGCACCCGCGCTCGATCGAGTTGGCCACGCGCATCGCCGGCCTCGCGCCCGGCGACCTCAACCGCGTCTTCTTCACCAACAGCGGCAGCGAGGCGGTCGAGACCGCGCTCAAGCTCGCCCGCCAGTTCCACAAGCTCACGGGCAACCCGAACAAGACGAAGGTCATCGCCCGCGACATCGCCTACCACGGCACCACGATGGGCGCGCTCGCCGCGACCGGGATCACCGCGCTGCGCGCGCCGTTCGAGCCGTTCATGCCCGGCGGCTGCCACGTCCCGAACACGAACCAGTACCGGCTCAAGCCCGGCTACGGCCCGGAGATGCTCGCCGACTCGGTCGAGGAGCGGATCCTCTTCGAGGGCCCCGAGACCGTGGCCGCCGTGATCATGGAGCCGGTGCAGAACGCCGGCGGCTGCTTCACGCCGCCCGAGGGCTACTTCCAGCGCATCCGCGAGATCTGCGACCAGTACGGCGTCCTGATGATCTCCGACGAGGTCATCTGCTCGTGGGGCCGGCTCGGCGAGTGGTTCGGCGCGCAGCGCTACGGCTACCAGCCGGACATGATCACGACGGCCAAGGGCATCACCAGCGCGTACGCGCCGCTCGGCGCCGTGATCGCGTCGGACGAGGTGTTCGCGCCGTTCGTCGAGGAACACGCGACGTTCATGCACGGCCTGACCTTCGGCGGCCATCCGATCGCCTGCGCGGTCTCGCTGGCGAACATCGACGTCATGGAGCACGAGGGCGTCATCGACAACGTCCGCGAGAACGAGGGCGCGTTCCGCGCGATGCTCGACTCGCTGCGCGACATCCCCGTCGTCGGCGACGTGCGCGGCGCCGGGTACTTCCACGCGATCGAGCTCGTCAAGGACCAGGACACCAAGGAGTCCTTCGACGACGACGAGTCGGAGTGGCTGCTGCGCGAGTTCCTGTCAGGCGAGCTGTTCCGAGGAGGCCTGATCTGCCGCGCCGACGATCGCGGCGACCCGGTCATCCAGCTCTCGCCGCCGCTGATCGCGGGGCCGGAGCACTTCGACGAGATCGAGGGCATCCTTCGCCCGGTTCTGGAAGAGGCATCGAGGAGAATCGGATGAAGGTCGGCGTCCCCACCGAGATCAAGACCGACGAGTACCGCGTCGCGATCACGCCGTCCGGCGTGCGCGAGCTGACCGACCGCGGCCACGAGGTCGTGATCCAGAGCGGCGCCGGCGAGGGCTCGACGATCACCGACGCCGACTACGAGGCGCAGGGCGCGCGCATCCTGCCCGACGCCGACGCGGTGTTCGGCGAGGCCCGGCTCATCATGAAGGTCAAGGAGCCGCAGCCCGAGGAGGTCGCGCGCCTGCGACCGCACCACACGCTCTTCACCTACCTGCACCTCGCGCCCGACCCTTCGCTCACCAAGGGCCTCATGGACTCCGGCGCGACGTGCATCGCGTACGAGACCGTCGAGGACTCCGAGGGCCGGTTGCCGCTGCTGGCGCCGATGAGCGAGGTCGCGGGCAAGCTCGCGACCCAGGCCGGCGCGTTCATGCTCGAGAAGCCGCTCGGCGGCCGCGGCGTGCTGCTCGGCGGCGTCCCCGGCGTCGCCGCCGGCAAGGTCATGGTCATCGGCGGCGGCGTGGTCGGCATGAACGCCGCGTTCATCGCGATCGGCATGCAGGCCGAGGTCTACGTCTACGACCGCAGCATCGACCGGCTGCGCGAGCTCGAGCACGTGCTCGGCTACCGCGCGTCGACGGTGTTCTCGAGCACGCTCGAGATCGAGCAGCGCCTACCCGAGATGGACCTCGTCATCGGCGCGGTCCTCGTCGCCGGCGCGCGCGCCCCGAAGGTCATCACGCGCCAACAGCTCGGGCTCATGAAGAAGAACGCGGTGATGGTCGACGTGGCGATCGACCAGGGCGGCTGCTTCGAGACCTCGCGGCCGACGACGCACTCCGACCCGACCTACGAGGTCGACGGGATCACCCACTACTGCGTGGCGAACATGCCCGGCGCGGTGCCCGCGACGTCGACGTACGCCTTGACGAACGCGACGATGCCCTACGCGATCACGCTGGCGTCGAAGGGCGTCCACGAGGCACTGTTCGCGGACCCGCTGTTCATGCTCGGGCTGAACGTCGCGGCGGGCAAGGTGACGTACGAACCGGTCGCCCGCGACCAGGGCCTCGAGTACATCCCGCCGGGGGAAGCGCTGCAGGCGGTGGCCTCGACCCGCTAAACAGTGTGAGATCAGGCGACTCGCACTCATCTTCTTGCTCGCGTTCCCGGCGTCCGCCTCGGCCGCCGGACTCGAGACGATCATCCAGGACGACCGGCTGTTCCTGCACCAGCCGAAGGAGTCGGTCGCGCAGTCGATGGCCGACGTCCGGGCGCTCGGCGCCGACACCGTCCGCCTGACCGCCAACTGGTCGTCGCTCGCGCCGGCGGCCGACCAGAAGACCAAGCCGCCGGGCATCGACCTCTCCGACCCGGCCTCGTACGAGACCGCGCGTTGGCAGCGCCTCGACGACGCCGTTCGCCTGGCCACCGCGCAGGGGCTTCGGGTCGCGATCGACATCGGCTTCTGGGCGCCGCTGTGGGCGACGGCCGACGAGAAGGGCCCGCGCGCGAAGACCGCGGTCAACCCGCAGGACTACGCCGAGTTCACCGTGGCGCTCGTGCGCCGCTACAGCGGGACGTTCGCGCCACCGCCGCCCGTCGGGCCCGCGCCGCCGCCGTCCGAGGACGAGCAGGAGCTCGACCGGGTCCTCGGCTCGGTTCCGCCGCCGCCGGGCGTCACACGGGCGCCGCAGGAGCGCGCCTCGGAGGAGCCGGCGCCGAGCCCGCTGCCGAAGGTCAGCCACTTCACGCTGTGGAACGAGCCGAACCACCACGCGCTGCTCATGCCGCAGTGGACGCCCGACGGCAAGACGGCCAGCCCGGCGATCTACCGCGCGATGGTCATGGCCGCCTACCCGGCGGCGAAGGGCGTGCGGCCCGACACGAAGATCCTCATCGGCAACACGTCGAGCTCCGGCGGAGCGACGGCCGGCGGAAGCGGCCCGGTCGCGCCGCTGCGGTTCCTGCGCGATGTCGCCTGCGTCGACGAGAACCTGCGCCCGCGCAGCGACGGCGACTGCGCCGGCTTCACGACGCTGCCGGGCGACGGCTGGGCGCACCATCCGTACGCGCGCAACATGCCGCCCGACGCGACGAACCGCGGCCGGCGCTCCGACGACGTGCTCGTCGGCGACCTGCCGCGGATGGCGCTGACGCTCGACGCGCTGGCCGCCTCCGGGCGGATCGGCGAGGCGGTCCGCGAGATCCACGTCACCGAGTTCGGCTACGAGACCGAGGCGCTCGGCCCCGACCGGCCCGGCGTCCCGCAGGACCGCCACGCGCAGTGGATCGTCTGGGGCGAGCGGATGGCCGGCAAGGTGCCGACGGTCAAGGCCTGGGCGCAGTTCCTGCTGCGCGACCAGCCGCCCGCGGCCGAGCGCGTCAGCGAGAGCCTGCGGCGGCCGTTCGGGCAGTTCTGGACCGGGCTGTACGGCAGCGAGGGGCAGGAGAAGCTCGCGGTGCAGTCCTTCAAGGCGGGGCTCGTGGCCGAGCGGGCCGGCCGCAAGGGGGTGACCCTCTGGGGTCGCCTGCGCCTGGGCGACGGCGCGCGGCGGCTGTTCATCGAGCGCAGCGTCCTCGGGCGGCCGTGGCGGCGCCTGACGACGAACACGCCACAGGGCGGCCGGCTCGAGGGCTCGTTCCTCGCTGACGGCCGCGAGAGCTTCGCCCGCGGGGCCCGCTACGTGCGCGGCGCCCGGTACCGCCTGGTGGTCTCCGGCATGCCCGCGGGCCTCCCCGTCGACGTCGTCGGCAAGGCGCCCAAGGCGAAGGCGAAGAAGCGCAGCGCGGCCAAGCGCCGCGCCGCCAAGCGCCGGTCATAGCCCGCCCGTCGCTCCAGATGCGCCGCAACGCGCCGACCACACGGGCATGCGCGCACCAGCTGCATCCGACGAGAAGGCCGTCGCCGCCGAGGCGGTGCCGCCGGTCACTGACCTCTCCGCGATGATCGCCGCGATCCGCGCCGACGCGGCCGAGGTCAAGGCCGAGGTCGCCGACGTGCTCGCCGAGGTGACCGAGCTGCGGGCCGCCGTCGCGAAGGCCGCGGCCGAGCCGGTCGAGCGGGCCGCCGCCGAGCTGCTGCGCCTCCAGGGCCGCGCTCCGCTGCGCGAGGACGCTGCGGCATAGCTCAGCAACCGACTCGCTTCTCGCCAGTTCGTGATCGTGTCCCGGCGGAGACGACGACGGTGTCGTCGCCGGGACCGCCGAAGAGGTGGTGGGGCCCGCGGCCGCCGTCGAGGCGCTCGACTCCGCCGAGCGCGCGGATCCTGTCGCTGCCGGCCTCGAGCTCGCCTCGATCGCTCAGAGCGAGGGGACCGCGTCCGCCAGCGTGGTGGCGCGGGCGGCCTCCTCGGCGAGCTTGTCCGGAGGCAGCAGCCAGCCTCCGTGATGGAACGCGTCGACGCTCGCGCAGACGAGCGAGGTGGCAAGCCAGCCGCGGAGCGAGGCGCGCTCCTCACCCGTCAGAGGCGCGACCGACGCGTATCCGTCGACCACGGCGCGGAGCAACCGCTCGTCCCACGCCCGGCGGAACGTGTATCCGGGCCCGTCGCGGGTCCTGCTCATGGCCGCGACGAGCGTGGCGAGCCACGCGACGTCGGAGACCCGTGCGTCGACGTGGACGTCGTCGAGGTCGAGCAGGACGCAGCCGTTCTCGGTGAGGAGCGCGTTGGGGAGGTCGAGGTCGCCGTGCAGGAGCCGGCGCGGCCCGCCGGGCGGCGCCTGCGCACGGGCGCGGTCAAGCACCTCGCGCAGCCGCGGGGCGGTCTCGGGCGCCGTGTCGGACAGCGCGCCGGCCAGCATCTCCAGGGAGGCCGACGCCTTGCCGAAGCGGTCGCGTGGTTCCGCGCGGTGGAGGTCCGGGGGAGGTTCGATGGCCCTGCCGCGTTCGTGGAAGATCGCGGCGGCGCGCGCGACCGCGGCCAGGTCCTCGGGGGTCTCGGCGTCGGGGCCATGACCGTGGACGAAGCCCTGCACCGCGAACTCCCGCCCGGGCGGGCAGCGCGCCGCGACGGCATCGTCGAGGGCCTCCGGGACCGGCGCGACCGGCGCGCCGCGGCGGGCGAGACGGCGGTGCGCCTCGCGCTGGAAGGCGAACTCCTCGGTGCTGAGATAACGACGCGCAGGGGGACCCGCCCGGACATGTCGGTCATCAGGCCGCCGACGGAGAAGGCGAGGTCGTCGGGATGCGGCGCGATCGCGAGGACGGGCGCGACGGTCGCACGGTGGCGCATGTGCCGACCTTCCCATACTCGTTCCGCGCGCGCACGCACGCGACGCAGTGGCCCAGGGGGCTGACGCCGGGATGCTAGCCTGCCGGGTCGCATGCCCACGACTTCGCAGCTGATCCGCAAGGGCCGTAACGCCAAGAACAAGAAGCTGGCCACGCCGGGTCTCAAATCCGGCAAGGGCCGCAAGAAGAAGACGGCTGCCCCGCAGCGGCGCGGCGTTTGCACCCGTGTGTACACCGCGACGCCCAAGAAGCCGAACTCGGCGCTTCGCAAGGTGGCGCGTGTTCGCATCGCGGGCGGCATCGACGTCACGGCCTACATCCCGGGCGAGGGTCACAACCTCCAGGAGCACTCCGTCGTGCTCATCCGCGGCGGCCGTGTCAAGGACCTTCCGGGCGTGCGCTACAAGATCGTCCGTGGCGTCCTCGACGCCGCCGGCGTCAACGACCGCAAGTCCGCGCGCTCGTCGTACGGCGTCAAGAGGAAGTAGCTCGTGCCCCGCCGCTCCGCAGCGCAGATCCGGCCCGTCGAGGCCGACCCCGTCCATCGTTCGCGCCTCGTCACGCAGGTCGTCAACCGTGTCATGGTCGACGGCAAGAAGAGCACGGCCGAGCGGATCGTCTACGACGCGCTCGCCATCCTTGGCGAGCGCACCGGCAAGGAGCCGGTCGAGGCGCTCGAGTCGTCCATCAAGATCCTGACGCCCGCCCTCGAGGTCCGCTCCCGCCGTGTCGGCGGCGCGACCTACCAGGTGCCCGTCGAGGTGCCGCCGCGCCGTGCGCGCACGCTCGCGATCCGGTGGCTCGTCGAGTTCGCGCGCGACCGCCGCGAGAAGACGATGTCCCAGCGGCTCGCAAACGAACTGATCGACGCGCAGAGCCAGCAGGGCGGCGCGTACAAGCGCAAGGACGACATCTACCGCATGGCCCAGGCGAACAAGGCGTTCGCCCACTACCGCTGGTAGTGGGCCGGGGGCCCCGGCCTGCTTGAGCTCTCAGGAACCGCTGCGGGTCACCGCGAGGTCCGAGCGAGCCACGCCAAGACCATCGAGCTCGTCCGCGAGGACGGGATCGGCGCCCGGGCGACGTGCGTGGTCGCCGTCGGGGCGCGGCTCGACGAGGAGGCGCTCGCCCAGTTGCGCGGCAACGTCCGGCTCACGCTCGAGGCCGGTGGCCGACGCGACCGCGTCGAAGGTCGCCTGAACCCGGCGTTCCGGCCGTGCGACCCGCTCATCCTGCGCCGCGAGGACACGGTGACCCGCGACGCGCTGCTCATCGGTTGCGACCGCGGCAGCGACGGCCTCGACCGCGCGCTCGGCGAGGCCGTCGCGCGCGACGGCGAGCGCGTGACCCTCTCCTTCGCGCAGATCGGCGGGTACGCCCCCGGCCTGCTCGTCGTGGACCCGGGCGCCGCGTGGGGGAGCCGACGGGGTCACGACGTCAAGCCAAGCGTCTCGTCGCCCCTGGCCGACGCCGACCGCGACGCTGCCCTGCGCGCGCTCGCCGAGGGCGACACAGTCGCCGCGACCCTCTCCCTCCACGACGACGCCGTCGCGAGCGACCTGGTCGCGGCCGCCCACGCTGCCGGCCACGACGTCCTGCCGGTCGATGGCCTACCGCCTGCGATCGCTGCGCTCGCCGCCGCCGGAGCTCCGATGGGTCGCGTGGAGATCGCGGGCCGCGGTCGCCTACGGCCGCTCGAGGCGGGCACCGTCCGTCTCGCGCTCGGCGTCCCCGGCGACCGCGTCGACGCGTACCTCGCCGGCGCTGAGCGCGGGCTCGTCACGCTCGACCCTGGCGCGCCGCGCGAACAGCACCTGCCGCGCGGCGCCGGCGACGACGCGGCGATCCCGGGTGGGCGAGACCGTGTGGCGATCGTCGTGGCGATCGCGCCGCCGGCTGTCGAAGACCTGGAGCCGAGGCTGGCCTCGCTCGTGGGCGATCTGCTCCAGCGCGGCGTGTCGAAGCGAGACGCCGCCCACGCGGTGCAGGCGGCGACCGGCCTCTCGCGTTCGCGGGCCTACGACGCGGTGCTGGCGCTGGGGGTCCGCGCCGAGACGAGCAGCGTCGACCGGCCCGACCCGCGCACGAGCCGCTGACCCCACGTCGTACGGGCGGGCGGATCCTCGCCCGGATCGAGCATGCGCCACCGTACGTCCTCGAGCCCGGCGCGCTCCCAGCCGGGGACGAGCTCGCGCTCGACGTGGCCGGGATCCTCGAGCGGTGGCAGCTCGAGGCGCGCGGCGTGCACCTCACGTTCGCCGGCGCTCGCGTTGAGCAGCGCTACGACGGTCGCGCCTGGCTGGAGCAGCTCGACGATCGTGCGCAGGCCCTCCTCCTTGGGCTGAGCCACCGCACGCAGCAGCGAGCCCCACGGGTAGTTGATCGTCACGTTCGTCGCGCGGCCGCGGAGCACCGCGGGCAGCCGTTCGAGGCTCGCGACCAAGAAGAGCGCGTTCTCCGCGCCGCCGCGTGCGGGCTTGCGGGCCGCCTTGCGGGCGGAGTCGGCCATCGCGTCGGCGACCGGGTCGATCCCTACGACGAGCGTGTCGGGCGCCGCGCGCGCCCGGCGCAGGACGTGCCGGCCGTCGCCCGTCCCCAGGTCGACCGTCACTTCCCGGTACCGTCGGAGCAGCGCATCGAGGCTCGCGGCCTCGAGCGGCTCCACGCTGCGGCCGCGCAGGACGGGCGCCGTCTCGTCCCTCGTCCATGACATCCCCTCACGCACCCGGAAGGCTCGTCGTCTGCCCGACGCCGATCGGCAACGCGGGCGACCTGACCCCGCGCGTCGCGGCTGCGCTCGCAGAAGCGGATCTCATCGCCTGCGAAGATACGCGCCGCACCGGGAGGCTCCTGTCGGAGCTCGGCATCGACGCGCCGCTCGTCAGCCTGCACGAGCACAACGAGGTCCGGCGCGCGCCCGCGCTGGTCGACCGTCTGCGGGAGGGCGCGACCGTCGCCCTCGTCTCCGACGCCGGCACGCCCGGCATCTCCGACCCCGGCTACGTCCTCGTCCGCGCGGTGGCCGACGCGGGCCTGCCGCTCACGGTGCTGCCGGGACCGTCGGCGGTGCTCGCCGCGGTCGTCGCCTCGGCGATGCCGCTCGATCGCTGGCGGTTCGTCGGCTTCCTGCCCCGCAAGGCGGCGGCCCTACTGGCCGAGCTCGACCAGCCTGGTCCGCTCGTGGGGTTCGAGTCCCCGCGTCGCCTGGCCCGGACGCTTCAGGCGCTGGCCGAGCACGATCCGCAGCGGCCGGTCGCGGTGTGCCGCGAGCTGACGAAGGACCACGAGGAGGTCGTTCGCGGCAGCGCGGCCGAGGTCGCCGCGCACTTCGCCGAGCACGAGCCGCTCGGGGAGATCGTCTTGGTCGTCGGCGCGCCCGCCGCGCGCGAAGACACCGGCGCGGCGCTCGCCGCGCTCGCACGCGTCGTCGAGGCCGGCGCGAAGCCGCGTGAGGCCGCCGGCGCGCTGGCCGAGCTGGTCGGCCTGCCGCGCAACCGCCTCTACGACGCCTGGCTGCGCCAGGGCTAGTCAGTCACGGGGGCGGGGCGCGTGAGCATCACGAGAAGCCCGCCGAAGGCCAGGAGCAACGCTCCCGCGAGCGACTCGACGTAGAAGCCGATCGCCGGCTTGGCCTCGGCTCCCTCGTACGTGACGGCGAGCAGGCCCTCGTCCAGGGCGGCCGGCAGGTCGACCGTGAACGCGACGATCAGGACGACGACGCCGAGGGCGGCCAGCGCGTACATCGCGGGCCGCGCGCCCCGCAGCGCGCCGAGCGCCATGGGGATCACGGCAAGCCCCAGCAGGAGCATCGCGACCGAGTGGTGATCCCACCCGCTGAAGTCCTCAAGCGTGGTGACGCCGGTGCCGACGGTATACAGGTCGAGGAAGGTCGACACGACCAGCATCAGGGCCGCGAGCAGCGAGCCCGCGACAAGTGCCAACACAGGCGCCGACGGCCGCTCAGGGGCAGGCCCAGAGCCGCGCGAACCCCTGCTATCCTCCCTCGTCGCTTCGGGGGCTGATGCACTCATGTGTGCTCGCCTCCAAGCACCTCAGCAGGCAATGGAGACCTCGACCACATAGGGCTCGCCGGACAGCTCCCAGCTGTGCGTATGCGGGCCCTGATGGGCCCGTTTTTCGTTTCCTGGACGCCGCACGATTCCCACCTGAAGACTTTCTCTATGCCCCGCAAATTTCCGCTCGAGAAGACACGCAACATCGGCATCATGGCGCACATCGATGCCGGCAAGACGACGACCACCGAGCGCATCCTCTATTACACCGGTCGCAGCTACAAGATCGGCGAGGTGCACGATGGCGCCGCGACGATGGACTGGATGGAGCAGGAGCAGGAGCGCGGCATCACCATCACGTCGGCGGCGACCACCGCGACGTGGAAAGAGCACCGCATCAACATCATCGACACGCCCGGCCACGTGGACTTCACGGTCGAGGTCGAGCGGTCGCTGCGTGTCCTCGACGGTGCCATCGCGCTCTTCGACTCGGTCGCCGGCGTCGAGCCGCAGTCCGAGACCGTCTGGCGTCAGGCCGACAAGTACTCCGTCCCGCGCATCGCGTTCATCAACAAGATGGACCGCATGGGCGCGGACTTCGAGGGCTCGGTCAAGACCATGGTCGACCGCCTCGGGGCCAACGCGATCCCGATCCAGCTCCCGATCGGCGCCGAGGGCGACTTCGCCGGCATCATCGACCTCGTCGAGATGAAGGCCGTCCGCTACCTCGACGACCTCGGCAAGGAGCAGGAGGTCGTGGACATCCCGGCCGACATGCAGGACGAGGCCGAGGCCGCCCGCGAGGCGCTCATCGACGCGGTCAGCCACTTCGACGACGCGCTCGCCGAGACGTACCTCGAGACCGGAGACGTCCCGGTGGCGCAGCTCAAGAAGGCGGTCCGCGCCGCTGTGCTGTCGATCGAGCTCACGCCGGTCTTCTGCGGCTCCGCGTTCAAGAACAAGGGCGTCCAGCCCCTGCTCGACGCGGTCGTCGACTACCTCCCGAACCCGCTCGACGTCCCGCCCGTCATGGGCAAGGCGATCCTCCGGGGCGGCGACGAGGGCGAGGAGGTCGAGCGCTCCGCCGACGACAGCCTCCCGTTCGCCGCGCTCGCGTTCAAGATCGCCGCGGACCCGTTCGTCGGCAAGCTCACCTACTTCCGCGTCTACTCCGGCAAGCTCAGCGCCGGCTCGCGCGTGCTCAACGTCAACACCGGCAAGACCGAGCGCGTCGGGCGCATCCTCGAGATGCACGCCAACTCGCGTGAGGACGTCGAGGAGGTCTTCTCGGGCGACATCGCCGCGGCGGTCGGCATCAAGCAGATCGTCACCGGCGACACGCTGTGCGCACCGGACCAGCCGGTCCGCCTCGAGTCGATCGACTTCCCCGAGCCGGTCATCAAGGTGGCCGTCGAGCCGAAGACGAAGGTCGACCAGGAGAAGATGGGCATCGCCCTCCAGCGCCTGGCCGAAGAGGATCCCACCTTCCAGGTGCAGACCAACGAGGAGACCGGCCAGACCGAGATCTCCGGCATGGGCGAGCTGCACCTCGAGATCCTCGTCGACCGCATGAAGCGCGAGTTCAAGGTCGAGGCGAACGTCGGACGCCCGCAGGTCTCCTACCGCGAGACCATCAAGGGCGAGGCCAAGAAGGTCGAGGGTCGCTTCGTCAAGCAGACCGGCGGCTCGGGCCAGTTCGGCATCGTCTACATCGACCTCGAGCCGGCCCCCGGCGAGGGCTTCGAGTTCGTCAACAAGATCCGCGGCGGCTCGATCCCGACGGAGTTCATCCCCGCGGTCGAGAAGGGCATCGAGGAGGCGCTCGACTCGGGCGTCAAGGCGGGCTACCCGCTCGTCGACGTCCGCGCGACGCTGGTCGACGGCAAGTTCCACGACACGGACTCGTCGGAGATCGCCTTCAAGGTCGCGGGCTCGCTCGCGCTCCAGGAGGCCGCCAAGCGGGCCAAGCCGATCCTGCTCGAGCCGATCTTCTCGGTCGAGGTCGTCACACCCGAGGAGTTCCTCGGCGAAGTCATCGGCGACCTGAGCAAGCGGCGCGGTCGCGTCGAGAGCCAGTCCCAGCGCGGCAACGCGCTGGCGGTGACGGCCAAGGTCCCGCTGTCCGAGATGTTCGGCTACGTGGGCGACCTGCGGAGCAACACCCAGGGCCGTGCGAACTACACGATGCAGTTCGACAGCTACGAAGAGGTTCCGCCCAACGTCGCCGAGAAGGTCGTCGGCGAGCGTACGGGCGAGCCCGTCTCCGCCTAGCTTCAGTACCTTCCAAGAGTTCTAGTCCCCCAAGGAGATCCACCAGATGGCCAAGGAGAAGTTCGAGCGCAACAAGCCTCACGTCAACGTCGGCACGATCGGTCACATCGATCACGGCAAGACGACGCTGACGGCTGCCATTACAAAGGTCCTGTCGGACACCTACGGTGGCCAGGCTCGCTCCTTCGAGGAGATCGACAACGCTCCGGAGGAGAAGGAGCGCGGCATCACGATCGCCACGTCGCACGTCGAGTACGAGACGGAGAACCGTCACTACGCGCACGTCGACTGCCCCGGCCACGCGGACTACGTCAAGAACATGATCACGGGCGCCGCGCAGATGGACGGCGCGATCCTCGTGGTCTCGGCGGCCGACGGCCCCATGCCCCAGACGCGTGAGCACATCCTGCTCGCCCGCCAGGTCGGCGTGCCGTACATCGTCGTGTTCCTCAACAAGGCCGACATGGTCGACGACGAGGAGCTCCTCGAGCTCGTCGAGGTCGACGTGCGCGAGCTCCTCTCCACGTACGACTTCCC
>CADCVT010000497.1 GCA_902806215.1 uncultured Solirubrobacteraceae bacterium
CGAGCTTCCGCGCGGCAGCGAGCGCGTCGTCCGGCCCGAGGGCGCGGGCGGCCGCCAGCCCCGGTGCGGGGTCGGGTCCGGACCGCGCCGGCGGTGGGGCCGCGGGCGCGGCGTGGTCGGCGAGCAGCTCGCGGTATGCGGCGTCCCGCTGGTCGGCGGCCGCATCCTCGCCGCGCGTGGCGACCACCCACGCCCGGGCCGCGTCCCTCAGCCGCGCGAGCTGCGGGCGGTCGTCGTACAGCTCGTCGAGCGCCGCCTCGAGCGCCGCGGCATCGCCGAAGAGGCGGGCCCGCCCGGCGTGCGCCCGGTGCGCGGGCGCGTCGGAGACGACGGCGACGGCCCCGTTCGCCGCGTAGGTGGCGAGCCGCCAGTCGCTCCGGCCGGCGTTGAACGGCGTCGGCAGCCGCGGGATGAGACCGACGTGCAGGCCCCCGACGAAGTCCCGGTAGTCGCCGAAGGCGCTGAAGGGGTGCAGCTGCACCTGCGTCGGCGCGATCGCACCGAACGTCTCGCGGAACACGTCTTCGTCACCCATGTACGCGAACGTCGCGTCCGGGTGGCGCGCGCAGAACGACACGACCGCGGGGGCGATCGCGCGCAGCTCGTCGGTGCTCGTCGCCGTCCCGCCCCAGCCGAACACGAAGCCCGGCGGCTTCGCCGGTAGGCGGTCCGGCAGCGGCGTGTACGGATCGAACCGCAGCACCCGACAGTTCACCCCGGCGACGAGATCGACCAAGCCATCCGCGTAGACCTGCACGGCGTCCGCCAGGCTCGCGTGGAACACGAGGCTCTGACGGACCAGCGGACTGCGCAGCGGGTGGCCCTCGCTCGTCCAGTCGGCGGCCGCCACGAAGTTGTCGACGATCTCGAACACCGTGGGCAGGCCGAGCGCGCGACGGGCGCGGACGACGCCCTCGACCTCGGGGTGCGCGAGCATCTGAATCAGCACGAGGTCGGCCGATGCGACGAGCGCGGGCAGCCGTGGGTCGAGCATGTCGCTCGCCTCGACGGTCCAGCCGCGGAGCCCGAGCAGCGCGGTCAGTGTCGTCTCGTGCATGACGACGAGGCCCTCGTCGCCCCCGCCCTGTGCGTGCGCGCGGAGGATCAGGAGGCGAGGCGTCCGCGCCATCAGGTCTTTCGCCAGAACACGGCGTTACGGTCGATCGGTCGGATCTCTGCCCGGATGCCGCGCGCCGCGAGGAAGCCGTCGACCGCCACGCGGCACGCCTCCACCGAGTTGTAGTCGTCGACCACGACGTAGCCGCCGGGCGATACCCGGTCGTACAGCGCGGTCAGGGCCTCGCTGGTCGAGCTGTGGAGGTCTGCGTCGATGCGCAGCAGCGCGAGCCGCTCGACCGCCGCGTCCGGCAGCGACTCGGCGAACCAGCCGGGGAGGAAGCGGACGCCGTCGGAGAGCAGGTCGTACGTCGCGAAGGTCTCCCGCACGGCGGGCAGGCTCGCGGCCAGCCACGGCTGCCGCGGCTCGGAGAAGTCGAGCCCGGCCGCCACGTCGACGGGGTGCGACGGCTCAGGCAGCCCGGCGAAGGAGTCGGCGACCCAGGTGACGCGCGCCTCCTCGTCGTAGGCGACCTGGAGCGCCCGCAGGAAGACCGAGGCGCCGCCGCGGCACACGCCGGCCTCGAGGAAGTCGCCGGGAACCTCGTCGGCGAAGACGCGGACGGCGCAGCGCTCGAGGTTCTCCAGACGCCGCAGGCCGATCATCGTGTGGGCGTCCGGTGAGGGCCGCCCCCTCCACGGAAGGCCGTCGCGCTTCGCCTCGATCAGCTCCGTGAACTGCTCGGCATGGGCGTACCGGATGTCCCGCATGAGCCTCCGCTGCGCGATCGCGGTGGGCCGCGCGCCCTCCCGTTCCAGGTGGTCGACGCGCAGCTCGTGCTCGGGGTAGATCAGGTTGACGAGCGCCCGTGCGAGGAGGTCGAGGTACCGTCGCCGCACCTTCGTGACGCCGGCCGGGGCCTCGAGCACGTCGGCGCGGCCCTGCTCGCGCAAGCCTTCGACGAACGTCGCCACCGACGTCGCGCACTCGTCCTCGCCGACGTCGAACTCGCGGCGCACCCGTTCGCACAGCGCCCCGAGGGTCGTGGGCACGCTCAGCCCATCCACGATCGCCGCCGCGACGCCGTCGAGGCGGAACGCCGCGTCCGACGCCCGGTCGACGAGGACCGCGTCTCCACCGGACCACTGGAGGTCGACCTGCTCTCCGAGCACGAGCGCCCGCTCCGCGCGGCCGGCGAGGTGCGCGGGCACCGAGCCCGTGACTACGACGCGTAGGTGGCTGCGTCGCCGCCGCGGTCGGGGAAGCCGTTCTCGGTCCTGCCGACCTCGATCTCCACGACGTTCGGCTGGTGCCACGGCCGCTTCTCGTCGGCGCCGCCGGCGACGGGCTTGTCGAGAGGGCGGTCATCGCGAGGTATGGACATCATTCCAGTGTGGCACGGACGGAGGAGCATCACGTCAGGTCGCACGAGACCGAAGATCGCGCTCATGGCCGGTTCAGGAGGGGGCGTCGAGGTCGACGCGAAGCACGAGCTTCTGCGTGTGCACGGCGCGCAGGGCGGTGTCGTTCACCGGGCGCTTGAGCCAGCGCAGGCGGGCCTCGGGATCGTCGTCGGGGAGGATCGTCGCGGTGCCGGTGCGCCACCGCCCTCCCGCTCGGACGCGCACGCGCGGGTTCGCCTGGATGTTCTTGACGTACGACGACGCGTAGCCGTGCTCGGTGACGATCCAGAACGCGCCGCCGCGCAGCCCGTCCCCGACCGGGGTGCGGCGCGGCTCGCCGCTCTTGCGGCCGGTCGTCTCCAGCAGCGCCACGCCCGGCGCGAGGCCGCGTGCGGCGAGCGGCCGGACGATCCGGTTGACGAGGCGGTTCGTCATGAACCGCGCGGCGCGGCGCTTGGTGGCGGCGTTCACGCGGGCGAGAGGGAGACGGGGATGCCGTTGAGCACCGCCGTGCCGCTCAGCGGCTCGACGAGGTCCTCGTCGGCGAGGACGTTCGAGTTCGACCCGGCGTGCTCGCGCGCGACGCGCAGCTCCACGCCGTCGACGTCGTGGCCCCACCCGTGCGGGATCGACACGACGCCGGGCATCACGTCGTCGGTGACCTCGGCCGGCAGCGCGATCTCGCCGACGCGCGACGTGACGCGCACGAGCGCGCCGTCGGTCACCCCGAGCCGCGCGGCGTCGTCGGGATGCACGTGCGCCGTGCAGCGCAGCGGGCCCGACACGAGCTTCGGCAGGTTGTGCATCCAGGAGTTGTTCGAGCGCAGGTCGCGCCGGCCGATCAGGACCATCTGGCCGTTGACGTGCTCGCCCAGCGCCGCGTGCATGCGCTCGACGTCGGCGACCAGCGGCTCCGGCGCGAGCTCGACGCGCCCAACGGGGGTCTTGAGTGTCTCGGGCAGGCGCGGCTCGAGCGGGCCGAGGTCGATCCCGTGCGGCGCCGCCTCGAGGTCGGCCAGCGACAGCCCGTAGGCGCCGCCGCGGAGCATCATGTCGAGGATCCGCTCGGGCCCGACGCGCTCGGGGTCGGGCTCGACGCCTTCGCGCCCCGCGACGTCGGCGGCCACCATCGCGTCGATGCCGGCGACGTCGGCGTCGGGCCCCGCGCCCGCGACGATCCCGGTCAGCCGGAGCAGCGTCTCCCACTCCTGCGGCATGGTCGCCGCGAACACCGGCGCGCTGTAGTTGGCGACGTTGCGCACCGCGAAGCCGTAGAGCGCGGCGTCGTAGTGCGACTTCTCGAGCGGCGACGGCGCGGGCAGGATCACGTCGGCGTGGCGGGTGGTCTCGTTGACGTAGATGTCGAGGCTGACCATGAACTCGAGCGACGCGACGGCCCGCGCGAGGCGCTCGGAGTTCGGCGTCGACACGAGCGGGTTGCCGGCGATCGTGATGAGCGCCCGCACCTGGTCGTCACCCGGCGTCTCGATCTCCTCGGCCAGGCAGGCCACCGGGATCTCGCCGAAGATCTCTGCCGCGCCGCGGACCCGGCTCGTCCAGCGGCCGAAGCGCGCGCCGCGCCCGCGACCCTCGCCGCGCTTGGCGTGCGCGGGGAGCGGGAACATCGCGCCGCCGGGGCGGTCGAGGTTGCCGGTCACGCAGTTGAGGACGTCGACGAGCCACGACGCGCTCGTGCCGAAGCGCTGGGTGGTCGTGCCGATCCGCCCGTAGACGGCGGCCGTGGGCGCCTCCGCGAGCTCGCGCCCGATCCGCCACAGCGTCTCGGCCGGGATGCCGGTCACGCCGCTCACGGCCTCGGGCGCGAAGTCCTGGGCGAGCCGCTCGACGACCTCGACGCCGTCGGCGAGCGGATGCGCGTCCGCGAGGCCCGAGGCGAACACGACGTGGACAAGCGACATCAGGGCGAGCGCGTCGGTGCCAGGACGGATCCACACGTGCTCGTCGGCGACCTGCGCCGTGCGCGAGCGGCGCGGGTCGACGACGACGATCCGCCCGCCGCGGGCCTGGATCGCCTTCAGCCGCCCGCGGACGTCCGGCGCGGTCATCAGCGACCCGTTCGAGGCGAGCGGGTTCGCGCCGAGCATGAGCAGGTAGTCCGTGCGGTCGATGTCCGGCACCGGCACCACGCCGCCGCCCCCGAACATGTACGCGGAGGCCATCTGCTTGGGGTACTGGTCGACGGTCGAGGCGCTGCAGATGTTCCGCGTCCCCAGCGCCTTGAGCAGCACGCGCCCGTAGATCAGCGACGCGATGTTGTGGGCGGCCGGGTTGCCGATGTACGCGGCCACCGCGTTGCGGCCGTGCTCGGCGAGCAGCGGTGGCAGGCGCTCGGCGATGACGCCGAAGGCCTCGTCCCACGACGCCGGCCGCAGGACGCCGTCGGCGCCGCGGACCATCGGCGTGCGCAGGCGGTCGGGATCCTCGTGCAGCGCCTGGAGGCCGACGCCCTTGGGGCAGAGGAAGCCCTTGGAGAAGACGTCGTCGTGGTCGCCGCGCACGGAGAGCACCCGATCGCCCTCCACCTCGACGGCCAGGCCGCAGGTCGCCTCGCAGAAGGGGCAGGTCCGGAAGGCGGTCGCCACGCCGGGGACCCTACTCTTCCGATCCTTCGTGCGCCCCGTCTACGTCACCGGCCATCGCAACCCCGACACCGACTCGATCGCGTCCGCGATCGGGTACGCCGAGCTGCGCAACCGGCTCGACCACGACAACACCTACATCCCTGTCCGGCTCGGCGACGCCAACGCGCAGACCCGGTGGGTGCTCCAGCGGGCCGGCGTGTCCGAGCCGCGGTACCTGCCGCACATCATGCTCCGCGTCCGCGACGTGATGGAGCAGGAGTTCGAGCGCTCGCACGGCGACGAGTCCGTCCGGTCGGTCGGCCTCACGATGGCCCAGAAGGACCTCGACCTGCTGCCGATCGTCGACGACGACGGCAACCTCGCCGGCGTCATGACCGAGCGGGTGCTCGCCCGCCGCTACATCCGCGAGTCGCGCGAGGCCTCCTCGATCGCCGACGCCCCGGCGATGATCGGCGCGATCGTCGATGCGCTCGACGGCGAGCTCGCCGTGGGCGAAGACCACGAGGTCGCCGGCCGCGTGTGGGTCTACGCGATGGACGAGCGCTGGGAGGACACCGGCATCGACAGGGGCGACATCGTCGTCGTGGGCAACCGCGACGACGCGCAGCGCCGCGTGATCGAGCTCGGGGTCGCCCTGATGGTCGTCAGCAACGGCTCGAGACCGTCGGACGAGGTGCTCGCGCTGGCCGAGGAGGGCGGCACCGCGATCGTCCTCTCGCCGCTCGACAGCTACGTCAGCGGCCGCATGATCACGCTGGCCGCGCCGTGCCGCTCGCTCATGGACCGCGAGCCGCTGACCGTCCACCTCGACGACCTCGTCAACGACGTCACCGAGGAGGTCAAGGACGTCCACTACGGCGCGGCCGTCGTCATCGACCACGAGCGTCCGGTCGGGCTCGTGACCCGGCGCAGCATCGTCTCGCCGGTCCCGCGGCGCGTCCTGCTCGTCGACCACGCCGAGCAGGGGCAGTCGGTCCAGGGGATCGAGCAGGCCGAGATCGTCGAGATCCTCGACCACCACCACATCGGGTCGATCGAGACCCGCGTGCCGGTCCGCGCGACGTTCGACCCCGTCGGGTCCACGGCGACGCTCGTCATCGAGCGCTTCCGCCAGAACGGCATGGAGCCGAGCATGGAGGCCGCCACCGTGCTGCTCGGCGCCGTCCTCTCCGACACGGTGATCCTGAACTCCCCGACCGCCACCGACCGCGACCGCGCCGTCGTGGAGTACCTCGAGAAGCGCCTCGACGTCGACGCCACCGAGTTCGGCCGCGAGATGTTCGAGGCGGGCTCCGACGTCTCCGACGCGACGGCCGAGGAGATCGTCACCCGCGACGCCAAGGAGTACGAGGTGGGGGACGGGACGATCGCGATCGCGCAGATCGAGACCGTCGGCCCGGCCCTCGACGCGCGCCGCGACGAGCTGCTGACCTGCCTGCAGAAGACCCGCCAGCGCAACGGCCACGCGATGAGCGCGCTCATGGTCACCGACATCCTCGCCGGAGGGACGACCCTGCTCGTCAGCGGCGAGTCCGCACCGGTCCACCGAGCCTTCGGCCACGACGGCGACGACGGAGTCGTCGAGCTCCCCGGCGTGATGAGCCGCAAGAAGCAGGTCGCGCCGGTGATCCTCGGGGCGTTCTAGCGGGTCAGCCCTCCGGTTCGGAGACCACGAGCCGCAGCGTGCCGGGGTACTCGTCCTGCGTGCGCAGGTGGCCCCAGCGCCGGTCCCAGGCACCGCTCTCGAGGCTCTCGCGGAGGAGGCCGACGCAGCGCTCCTCGACCTCCGGCCCCGCCACGGCCCACATCGACTGGGACGCCCGCACGAACGGGTCCAGGAGACCCTCAGGCCGGCGCCAGTAGGCCTCGAAGAACCCGTCGACGCAGTCACCGGGCACGGGAATCGCCTCGACGCGCGTGGTGCCGCCGAGCGCTTCCGCGATGGCGTCCAGGCTCGGGAAGCGCGGCTCCTCGAGGGTGAGTGCTTCGGCGAAGAGCTCGCGCTGCCACGCGATGAGGTGTTCGAGCGCGAACGTGAGGACGACGACCGGGCCGCGGGCGACCCGCCGCATCTCGGCGAGGCCGACGGCGGCCGGCTGCCAGTGGTGGACGGTCACGCACGCCATGGCGGCGTCGACCGCGTCGTCGTCGAGCGGCAGCGCCTCGGCGCGTCCGTCGATCGCGGGCGCCGCGTGCGCCGGCCGCTGGGCGCGCATCGTCGCGCTGGGCTCGACGGCCAGCACCCACCGGTCGTCGGGCTCGTACGAGCCGGCGCCGGCTCCGACGTTGAGCACCGTGCGCGCGTCGCCGAGTGCGGCGTGGATCGCGGCGGCGATCCGCGGGTCGGCGCGCCGCGAGCGGGCGTAGTCGCGGCCGGCGCGCTCGTAGTCGACCTTCGGGGGCAGGGTCACCGGGATCGATGCTCCACCGCTCGAGGTGTACCACGCGTCGCGCCGCGCGGCTCGGCGCTAGCCCAGCGCCAGAAGCCGGCGCCAGAGCGGCGCCTTGCGGGCGCGGCCGGCGCACTGCGAGCGGCGCCACTCCGTGAGCGTCATGCCTTCCGGGACATCACAGTCGACGTAGATGTGGGGGCTCGTCTTCATGAGCCTCATTCGACCACCGGGGTCGCGCGAGGGCATGGGGGAGGTCCCCCTGATGACCCCCTGGTCCGCGTCAGGGGCGGGCGCGGACGCAGACCGCCGGGGCCGACGGCAGGTCGGCGGTGATCGGCTCGTCGGTCTCGAACCCGTGGCGGGTGAGGATCGCGGTCACCTCGGCGGCGAACTGCGACACGTCGCTGATCTGCCCCCAGCCGGGGAGCTGGTTGAACAGCAGGAGCCTGCCGCCCGGGGCGAGCGCGCGGCGCGCGGCCGCGAGCATCGGCTCGGGCTGACGCCAGAAGGCGGCGACGTGGAACGCGTAGAGCGTGTCGAAGCGATGCAGGCCGAGCGGCACCCGTTCGAAGCTGCCGCGCACGAGCTCGACGCGGCCCGCGGCGACGTGCTCGGCGTTGCGGCGCCCGGCGGCCTCGATCATCTTCGCCGACCGGTCGACGCCGGTGACGCTCCCGCCGTCGAGGCGCTCGGCGACGAGCGAGAGTGCGACGCCGTGGCCGCACCCGACTTCGAGGAGCCGCTCGGAGGGTCCGACGCCGAGGACGTCGACGGCCCAGACGTGCCGGTCCGCGGCCTCCTCCACGTCAATCTGCCGCGCGCTCGAGCAGCCCTCGCTCGAGGATCAGCTCGAGCGCGAGCGTCTTGTAGCCCACCGTGTCGAACACGACCGTGACCTGGGCGTCCTCGATCTGCCCGACGGTCCCGACGCCCCAGGCGGCGTGCTCCACGCGCTCGCCGACCGTGAACGGCGACGCGTCCTGCTCGCGCGCGACGTCCTGGCCGCGCCGCTCGCAGACGTCGCAGTTGTCGCACGGCGGCTCGTAGTCCTCGCCGAAGTACCCGAGCACGAACGCGCGGCGGCAGCCGTCGGTCTCGGCGAACGCCTGCATCATCGCGACGCGCGACTTGTCGAACTGCTCGCGGTGCTCCTCGGCCTCCTCGGCCTGCTCGACGGCGTCGGACAGGTCGGCGTCGCGGATCGGGGCGATCGCGCCTTCGTCGGTGACCTCGGCGAAGCCCGCCTCCTCGAGGTGCTGGACCGCGGTCGCGAGCTTCGTGTCGGAGATGTCGAGCTCCTCGAGGATCTCCCTCGGGCGCAGCGGCTCCTCGGAGACGAGCAGCGTCTGGCCGACGCGGTTGATGTCGTCGAACTTGACCCGGCCGGAGGCGAAGAAGCGGCGCAGCCCGAGGTCCTTCGGGCGGTAGAAGAGGACGGCCTCGGCGGGCTCGCCGTCGCGGCCGGCGCGGCCGATCTCCTGGTAGTAGGAGTCGACGGACTCGCTGATGTCGTGGTGGAAGACCCACCGCACGTCGGGCTTGTCGATGCCCATCCCGAACGCGATCGTCGCCACCATCACGTCGACGCCGTTGCCGCTCATGAAGGCGTCCTGGCGCTCGGAGCGCACCTTCGGCGACAGCGCGCCGTGATAGTGCCCCGCCCTGACGCCGCGGTCGCGCAGCTGCTCGACGACCTCCTCGGCGTGCTTCTTCGTCGCGACGTAGACGATGCCGCTGCCGCCCTTGACCGCCTCCTCGACACGCTCGAGCAACGCCCGGCGCTTGCGCGGCGCCTCCTCGTGCCGCTCGACCTCGAGCCGGATGTTGGGTCGGTCGAACCCGCGGATGACGATCTCGGGGTCCTCCATCCCGAGCACCGAGAGGATCTCGTCGCGCACCGGCGGCGCCGCGGTGGCGGTCAGGGCGAGCACGGGCGGGTTGCCGAGCGCCTCGATCGCCGGGCCGACGCGCAGGTAGTCCGGGCGGAAGTCGTGCCCCCACTGCGAGACGCAGTGCGCCTCGTCGACGACGAACAGCGAGACGCCGGCGCCCCGTAGCTCGTCGAGCAGGTCGGCGTTGGCGAGCTGCTCGGGCGCGAGCAAGACGAACTCGACTTCGTCGTCGCCGACCTCCTCGAGCACCTCCTCGCGCTCCTTGTCCGTGAGCGTCGGGTTGACGACGGCGGCGTCCTCCTCGACGGCCTCCATCTGGTCCTGCTGGAGCGAGATGAGCGGCGAGACGACCACGGTCGGGCCGTCGATCATGAAGCCGGCGAGCTGGTAGATCGCCGACTTGCCCGAGCCGGTCGACATCACGCAGAGCGTGTCGCGGCCGGACACGACCGCCCGGACCGCCTCGGCCTGGCCGGCGCGCAGGGACTCGAAGCCGAGGCGCTGCTGCGCCACCGCGAGGATGTCGTCGGGGGTGGGCATATGCTCGGGCAGGTGGCCAAGCCTGCCCCGCCGGACGCGCGAGCGAACGCGCCCCTACACGCCGGGTTGGCCGCGGCCATCGTGTTCGGCGCCTCGGCGGCGGTCCTCGTGCTCGAGATCCTCGCCGTGCGCCTGCTCGCGCCCTACGTCGGACTGACGCTCGAGACCTACACGACGATCATCGGGGTCGTGCTCGGCGGGATCGCCGTCGGCGCGGCGCTGGGCGGCAGCGCTGCCGATCGCGTGAACCCGCGCTCGATGCTCGTGTCGCTGCTGCTGACCGGGGGCGTTCTGGCGCTGCTCACGGTCCCGGCGGTGCGGATCGTCGGAGAGCTGGTGAGCGGCACGGGCGAGGGTGGCGCCCTCGTGCTCGCGATGGTCGCGATCCTGCCGCCGGCCGCGGTGCTCAGCGCGGTGACGCCAGCAGTCGCGAAGCTCCAGGTCCGCGACCTCGCTGGCACCGGAGGCGTCGTCGGCCGCCTGAGCGCCTGGGCGACCGCGGGCGCGCTGACCGGGACGTTCGCGACCGGCTTCGTGTTCGTGCCGCTGCTGCCGGTCCGGGTGACCGTGCTCGGCATCGGTGCGCTCCTGCTGGGCGCCGGCGTCGTCGCGGCCGTGCGGCTGCGCCGGCCGCCGCGGACGCTCCTGGGCGTCCTCGCCGTCGCGGCGCTGGTCGGCGGCGCGGGGACCGCGCTCGGATCCCCGTGCGAGGCCGAG
>CADCVT010000498.1 GCA_902806215.1 uncultured Solirubrobacteraceae bacterium
TCGTCCGCTCGACGCAGCGCCTGCGCTCGGTCCGCGTGACCCTTCGCATGCGTGGCCGCACCGTCGCGACCGGCCAGGCGTCGTCGCTCAGCGGCCGCAAGCGCGTCTCGCTGCGCGTGCGTCGGGGGCTGCGACGTGGCACCGCCCTGCTGCGCCTGACGGCGGTCGACCCGAGCGGCAAGCGCATCAACGTGTCGCGCCGCGTCCGCCTTACCCGGTAGGAGGCAGCGCCGCGAGCAATCGCCCTCTGGGCGATTCTCGCGACGCTTGCGGTCGCCCCCTGGGCGATTGCAAGCACGCGTTCGTGGGGAACCCAGTTCGCATGCGCGCCGTCCCGATCGTCCTCAGCTCCCTGTCCTGCCTGCTCTTCGCGACGCCCGCGTCGGCGATCGTCGGCGGTGAGCCGACCACGAAGGACTGGCCGCACATGGCCGCGATGGAGTACCGCGAGGGCGCGAACGAGGACTTCGCCTTCCGGTGCGGCGCAAGCCTGATCGCCCCCGACGTGATCCTCACCGCCGCGCACTGCGTCGACAACGGCGACGGAACCGGCACCGACGACACCCTCGCCGCGTCGAACTTCCGCTTCCTCATCGGCACGAAGCTCCGCGACGCCGGCGGCGAGCGCATCGGCGCGGTCGAGATCCTCGAGCACCCCAAGTGGGACGAGAGCGGCAACGCCGGCGGCGACGTCGCGCTGGTCAAGCTCGAGCGGCCAACCACGCTCGGCAAGCCGATCCAGCTCGCCCAGCCGGCCGACAAGCCCGCCTGGGAGCCCGGTGACCCGGCCACGATCATCGGCTGGGGCGGCAAGGAGTTCGTCGTACCGCCGGACGCGTACCCCTCGGGCTTCTTCTTCGACAACACGACGAACGAGCTCAACGAGGCGCAGGTGCCGATCGTCAGCGACGCCGAGTGCCAGACCGCGTACGCGCACGAGCTCGTCCAGGTCGATCCTGAGACCGACGTCTGCGCCGGCGAACGCCTCGGCGGCAAGGACTCCTGCCAGGGCGACTCCGGCGGCCCGATGATGGTCCAGAGCGGCGGCGCCTGGAAGCAGGTCGGCGTCGTCTCCGAGGGCCTCGGATGCGCCTACCCGACGCAGTACGGCATCTACGCCGAGGCGGCCGGCGACGTCCTGCGCCCGTGGATCGAGTCCAACCGCGACGCGATGAGCGACGCCGACACGACCGCGACCCCGACGACCACCGGCACGAGCGGCAGCGGCGGCACCCAGGACTCCTCGACCACCTCCGGCAGCGGCGGCACGCCGACCACCGCCCCGACCGAGACCGCTCCGCGTTCGGGCGCCCCGTCGTCGTCGGTCCCCGCCGCCGCCGTGCCCGCGATCACCCGTGCCCGCTTCTCGCTCCCGTCGTCGCTCGGCTCGCTCAAGAGCGCCCGGCGCCGTGGCGCGTTCCTCGTCCAGCTGCGCTTCAACATCCCGGTGACCACCGTCGCGACGCTCAAGCAGCGCGGCCTCACCATCGCCCGCGGCACCCGCGCGGCGACGAGCACCGGCGCCCTGCGGATGAGGCTGCTCAGCCGGCGGGCCAGGCCCGGCAAGGCCGTGCTGACCGTCGTCGTGACGAACCCCGCGGGCAAGCGCTTCAGCGCGAGCCGCACGGTCCGCATCGGCCGCTAGGCGCCGATCGTCGCCTCCGCGCGGCCCTGGGCCGCCAGTGACGCGTAGCGCCCGCCGCGCGCGATGAGCTCGTCGTGCGTGCCGGTCTCGACGATCCGGCCGTGGTCGAGCACGACGATCTGGTCGGCGTCGCGGATCGTCGAGAGGCGGTGCGCGATCGCGATCGTCGTCCGTCCCTCCGCCAGGTCGTCGAGCGCGGCCTGGACCGCCCGTTCGGTCTCGGTGTCGAGCGCGCTCGTCGCCTCGTCGAGGACCAGCACCGGCGGGTTGCGCAGGATCGTTCGGGCGATCGCGATGCGCTGCTTCTCGCCGCCGGAGAACCGGTAGCCGCGCTCGCCGACGACGGTCTCGTAGCCGTCGGGCAGCGACGCGATGAGGTCGTGGATGCGCGCGGCGCGGGCCGCGTCTTCGACCTCCGCGTCGGTGGCGTCGGGCTTGGCGAAGCGCAGGTTCTCGCGGACGCTCGCGTGGAACAGGTAGGTCTCCTGCGACACGAGCCCGACCGTCGTCGCCAGCGACGCGAACGTCGCGTCGCGCACGTCGACGCCGTCGATCCGCACGCTGCCGCGGTCGACGTCGTAGAGCCGCGCGACGAGGTACGCGAGCGTGGTCTTGCCCGACCCGGTCTCCCCCACGATCGCCGTCGTCGTGCCCGCGGGGACGTCAAGGTCGATGCCGTCGAGGATCGTGCTGTCCTCCCCGTAGGAGAACGCGACGTCGCGGAACGACACGTCGCCGCGCACCTCCCCCAGCTCCACCGCGCGGGGCTTCTCGTCGACGTCCACGTCGAGGTCGAGGTACTCGAAGATGCGGTCGAAGAGCGCGAGCGACGTCTGGATGTCGATCCCGACCGACAGCAGCGACTGGATCGGGAAGAACAGCCGGGTCTGCAGCGTCGTGAACGCGACGAGCGTGCCGAGGCTGATCGTCGAGCTGCCGTTGGCCATCGCGATGCCGGCGAACAGGTAGACGAGCGCCGGCATGACCGCGAACGCCATCTGCACGCTGGCCATCCGCCAGCGGCCGGCCATGCGGCTTGCCACCTCGAGCCGCGCGAGCTGCTCGGACTCGGCCGTGAACCGCTCGGCGAGGTCGGGCGCGCGGCCCATCGTCTTGCCGAGCAGGATCCCGGAGACGCTGAGCGACTCCTCGACGAGCGCGCTCATGTCGGCCATCCGGCCCTGGCGCTTGGCGGTGATCTTCTTGCGCTCGTTGCCGACGCGGCGGGTCAGCCAGACGAAGAACGGCAGCAGCGCGAGGCTGAACACGGCCAGGCGCCAGTCGAGCAGCACCATCGCGACGATCGTCGCCAGCACCGTCGTGACGTTCGAGACGATCGAGGTCGCGGTGCTCGTGACGACGTTCTGCACGCCGCCGATGTCGTTGGCGATGCGCGACTGCACCTCGCCGGTGCGCGTGCGCGTGAAGAACGCGAGCGACATCCGCTGCAGGTGCCGGTACACCGCGGCGCGCAGGTCGTGCATGACCTGCTGGCCGACGAGGTTCGACAGCCACGTCTGCCCCACGCCGAGGACGCCGGTGGCGATCGCGATGCCGATCATCCCGCCGACGAGCCACGCGAGCAGCCCGGTGTCGCGATCGGGGATCGCCGTGTCGAGGATCTCCTTGAGCAGGAACGGCGACGCCATCCCGAGCGTGGCCGAGATCGCGATGAGGAGGAGCACCGCGCCGAGCCGCCCGCGGTACGGGCGAAACAGCCGCGCGATCCGCTTCAGGTCGGTCTTGCTCTCGGCGTCAGATGGTTGCAA
>CADCVT010000499.1 GCA_902806215.1 uncultured Solirubrobacteraceae bacterium
CCGGCCTGCTCGAGCAGGCGGACGACCTCCGGCCGGGCGACCTTCGCGCCGCTGTCGGGGTCGGCGAACGCGCCGGTGACGACGACGGTCGCGCCCTTGAGCGGGGTGTCGGCGGCGTCGGCGACCTCGATCGGGCGGTCCTCGTCGCGGACGTCGAGGTCGACCCCGGCGGCGCGCAGCGCGGTGATCTCCTCCCGCACCTCGGGCCGCGCGAACTAGGCGACCATCGACTGCGCGACCTTCGGACCGATGTCGCGGATCGCCTCGAGCGCCTCGGCGCCGGCGGTGGCGATGTCCTCGAGTCGCTCGTACCCGGCGAGGCACAGGCGCTTGGCCGTGCCCTCCGAGGCCATCGGGATCGCCAGGCCGATGAGCGCGCGGCGCAGCCCGAGCCGCTTCGAGCGCTCGATCGAGGCGACCATCGACGTCGACAACGTCTCGCCCATCCGCTCGTACTCCTGGAGCCGCTCGGCGGTCAGCGCGTAGAAGTCCGAGGGACGCTCGAGCACGCCGTCCTCGGCGAGCTTCTCGATCCACGTCGTGCCGACGCCCTCCATGTCGGCCGCGTGCCGCGACGACCAGTGGATGAGCCGGCGCACGGCCTGCGCGGGGCACTGGAGGTTCTCGCACCACAGCTCGTCGCCGGTGCCGCGGACGACGAGCTCGGTCCCGCACGACGGGCAGTGCGTGGGGACCTCGATCGGCTGCTCGTCGCCGGTGCGCTGCTCGGCCACCGACCCGGCGATGAACGGGATGACGTCGCCGCGGCGCATGATGCGCACCGTGTCGCCGATGCGGATGTCGCGCTCGGCCACGAGCCGCGGGTTGTGCAGCGTCGCGAACGTGACCGTCGTGCCGCCGACGAACACCGGCTCGACCTCGGCGCGTGGGACGACGCGGCCGATCTTGCCGACGGGCCACGTCACCGCGCGCAGGACCGTCGTGCGCTCCTCGGCCGGGTACTTCCACGCGAGCGCGCCGCGGGGCGCCGCGCTCGACGCGCCCGCCGCCTCGTAGGCACGGCGCGACGCGAGCCGCACGACCGCGCCGTCGATGTCGAAGTCGTACTCGGTGCGGCGCTCGCCGATCGTCTCGATCGCCGTGCGGACGTCCTCGACGCCCGCGGCCTCGAACACGTCGGGCGCCTCGAAGCCCATCTCGACGAGCCGGGAGCTGACGTCGTCCTCGTCGCCGAGCAGGTCGAACGCGAAGAAACGGAGCGTCCGGCCCTCGGCCAGGCAGGTCTCCGGCGACTTGTGCACGAGCGTGCCGGCGGCCGCGTTGCGCGGGTTGGTCAGCGGCTTGTCGGGGTGCGTGTCGTTGTAGGCCTCCCACACCGAGCGCAGCATCACCGCCTCGCCGCGGATCTCCACGCGGCCCTCGGCGGGGACCGAGTGGGGGAGGCCGAGCACGACGATCTTCGCCTTGTCGGTGACGCGCTCGCCGTCGCGCCCGTCGCCGCGGGTGGCCACGTGGTCGAGCTCGCCGCCCATGTAGGCGACGGCGAGGCTGATGCCGTCGAGCTTCGGCGTGACGCGGAACGCCTGGCCGGGGAACCGGCCGCAGAACACGTCGAGCTGGCCGGGCGCGGTGGCCTTCTCGAGCGACAGCATCGGCCGGGAGTGGCGGATCGTCTGGCCAGGGACGAGCTCGGGCGCCCACGGGCGCTCGAGCGGGTTGTCCTCGAGCTCGACCTCGGGATGGGCCCCCAGCAGCGCACGCAGCTCGTCCTCGAGCGCGTCGTAGTCGGCGTCCACGAGCTCGGGCACCCCGCGGGCGTAGAGCCCGCGGTGCCGGTCGATCTGCTCGGCGAGATCGCGCGCCTGCTGCTCGGGATCGGCCGCCACGACGGGCAATCTAGGGCGCCGATCGGCGGGAGATCGAAAGGAGGACCGTGGGGCCCGGCCCGCGGTTGTGCATCGTCCGCAGCCCGAGGTCGGTGAACCACAGGATGTCGCCCGTCCCGAACGTCCGGCGGCCTCCGCGCGAGCACTCGAGCTCGAGCTCGCCGCTGTCGACCGTGACCAGCGCGTCGCGCCACTCGTCGTCGACGTAGGGCCGCGAGGAGCCCGGTGCAAGGACGACCTTCCGCCGCTCGAACGAGGAGGGAAGACGCCGGCCGAAGAACGGGGGAGAGGTGTCGGTCATCAGGGTCTGACACTCAGACGACGCAGCAGCCCGAAACTCATCGGCGCGTTTGGTTCCGGCGTCCTGAGCCCTTAGGATGGGCGCGTGGCAACCCAAGCTCCAACAGGCATCGAGCGCGAGCTCGAGCAGCACCGTTCCGCCCTCACGGGCTACTGCTACCGCATGCTCGGCTCCGGCTTCGAGGCCGAGGACGCCGTCCAGGAGACGATGGTCCGGGCGTGGCGCAACGCCGACCGCCTCCAGCAGCGCGCGGCGCTGAAGTCCTGGCTCTACAAGATCGCCCAGAACGTCTGCTTCGACATGCTCCAGGGCGCTCAGCGCCGGGCACAGCCGATGGATCTCGAGCAGGCCTCGACCGCCGACCGCACGCTCGACGCCGGCCTGCCCGAGAGCGCCTGGGTCCACCCGATCGAGGACGCGCGGGTCATCCCGAGCGGCGGGGATCCGGCCGAGGTCGCCGCGGCGAAGGAGACGATCCGCCTCGCGTTCATCGCCGCGCTGCAGCACCTCCCGCCCAAGCAGCGCTCGGTCCTCATCCTGCGCGAGGTCCTGCACTGGCGCGCGAGCGAGGTCGCCGAGCTGCTCGACACCACGGTGGCGTCGGTCAACAGCGCGCTCCAGCGCGCGCGGGCGACGCTCGACAAGGCCGGCGCCGACGTGTCCGGCCCGTCGACGGTCGACGACGCCGAGCACAAGGACCTGCTGGCCAAGTACGTCGACGCGTTCGAGCGCTATGACGTCTCGGCGCTCGTCGAGCTCCTGCACGAGGACGCGACGCAGTCGATGCCGCCGTTCCAGCTGTGGCTGCAGGGCCGCGACGAGATCATCAAGTGGTTCCTGGGCACGGGCATCGGCTGCAAGGGCTCGCGCCTGATCCCGCTCGAGCTCAACGGCCGGCCCGCCTACGCGCAGTACCGGCCCGACGGCCCCGACGCGCACAAGCCCTGGGGCCTGTGCGTCATGGAGATCGAGGACGGCAAGATCACCGCGCTGCAGAGCTTCATCTACCCGGACTGGTTCGCCTCGTTCGGGCTGCCGTCCCGGTTCGAGAACGGCGAGCCCGTCTACGCCGAGTCCTAGGCCGGCTGCGCCGCCGCGGCGGCCGAGGTGCGCTCCGGGCGCAGCACCGTCAGCGTGACCGCGAGCGCGACCGCCACGAGGCCCGCACCGACGATCAGCGCGAGCTGGTAGCCCTCGGTGAGCGCGATCGCGTTGGCGACGCCGTCCTCGCGCAGCGCGTCGGAGCGGCTCGTCGACATCGTGGCAAGGACCGCGAGGCCGAGCGCGCCGCCGACCTGCGCGGTGGTGTTGATGAGCCCGGACGCGAGGCCCGCGTCGCGCGGTGAGGCGCCCGACATCGCCATCGTGACGAGCGCCGGGAACGCGGTTCCCGCGCCCATGCCGAGCAGCGCCATGCCGGGCAGCACGTCGACCCAGTAGTCGCCGTCGACCGGGACGCGCGAGAACAGCGCGAGGCCGATGAGGATGAGCGGGAGCCCGGCGAGCATCGTCGGCTGGGCGCCGAAGCGCGTCGTCAGACGCGCCGAGTAGCGCACCGACATGAGCCCCATCGCGACCGTCGTCGGCAGGAACGCGAAGCCGACCTGGATCGCGTCGTAGCGGAGGATCCGCTGGAGGTAGAGCGCGCCGAGGAAGAACATCGAGAACATGCCGGCGATGCAGAGGATCTGCACGACGTTCGCGCCGCTGACCGGCCGCGACCGGAAGATCCGCAGCGGGATGAGCGGCTTCTCGATCCGCCCCTGGCGGACGAGGAACGCGGCGAGCAGGACGAGCGACACCGCGCCGAGCCCGAGCGTGCGGCCCGACGTCCAGCCGTGTTCGGCCGCGCCGACGATCGTGTAGACGCCGAGCATGAGCGCGCTCGTCACGAGGACGGCGCCGGGCGCGTCGGCGCCCTCGCTCAGTCCGAGGCCCTTGTCGTCCTCGATGAGCCGGCGGGCGAACAGCGCGGTGGCGATCCCGATCGGAACGTTGATGAAGAAGATCCAGTGCCAGTTGATCGCGTCGGTGAGGACGCCGCCGGCGAGGAGGCCGACCGACCCGCCGCCGGACGCGACGAACGCGTAGACGCCGATGGCCTTGGCCTGCTCGGCCGGCTCGGGGAACATCGTCACGATCATCCCGAGGATCACGGCCGACGCCATCGCGCCGCCGACGCCCTGGACGAAGCGGGCGGTGACCAGCACCTCCTGGCTCTGCGCGATGCCGCAGAGGACCGAGGCGACGGTGAAGACGGCGAGGCCGACGAGGAAGATCCGCCGGCGCCCGACGAGGTCGCCGAGGCGCCCGGCGAGCAGCAGCAGGCCGCCGAAGGCGATCAGGTAGGCGTTGACCACCCAGGCCAGGCCCGCCTGCGAGAAGCCGAGGTCGTCCTGGATCGACGGCAGCGCGACGTTCACCACGGTGGTGTCGAGGACGATCATGAAGAAGCCGACGCAGAGCACGATCAGCGCGCGCCAGCGGTTCTGGGTGTCGGGGAGGGCGGTCATGTGGGCTAGGACCGTGCGCGGCCCCGGAACTCATCGGTCAGACGAGGCGGAAGGCGTCCGGGTCGTGCGTCGGCACCACGACGGCGTCCGGTTCGGCGTCGGCGTACGCCTTGATCTCGGCGAGCGACCGGCGGTACCGGCCCTCGTCGTCGGTCATCAGCGGGAGCGCCTGGTCGCGGATGCTGTCGGTCGTGTAGGCGGCGTCGCCGACGACGAGCAGGGGGCCGTTCTCGCGCTCGACCAGGACCGAGAGGTGCCCGGGGCTGTGGCCGGGCGTCGAGAGGAGCCGGACGCTGCCGTCGCCGAGGAGGTCGACCGTGCTCGTGAACGGGCCGTGCGGCGTGCCGTCGGCCTCGAAGTCGATCTGCCGCACGCGGTCCCCCGGCGGCAGGTGGTCGCCGACCGCGCCCACCTTCAGGGGGTTCTGCTCGGTCACGGCCCGCCACTCGCGCCGACCGATGACGAACTCCGCGCTCGTCAGCAGCGGCATGCCGCCGGTGTGGTCGGCGTGCAGGTGGGTCATGACGACGAGCGTCACGTCCCGCGGCTCGACGCCGCGGGCGCGCAGCTGCTCCTCGAACGTCTCGGCGGCGGGCTTGAGACCGCGGAACAGCACGCCGGCGGCGCCGCCGAACCCGATGCCTTCGGCGGGCAGTCCGGTGTCGACGAGCATCGTGCCCTCGCGCGGATGCCGGAGCAGGTACCAGAGGAACGGCGCGAGGATCGTGTCGGAGCCCGGCCGCAGGAGCTTCGGGAGCGCGGCGATCCGGTAGCCCGGCGGCCGGATCGCGTACACGCGCGGCATGGCGATCTCGCCTGCCAGCACCACCTCGACGTCGACGGTCATCGCTTGCGAGCTTATGCAGGCGCCGTGGCGCCGCGCGAGCGGGCGGCGCTCCACGCCCTTGCTGCCACCATTGTCCGGATGCGCCTGACCTCGCTGATCGCCGCCGTCGCGCTCGCACTTGCCGTTCCCGCCTGCGGCGGGGACGACGACGAGACCGCCTCCGCACCGGCGCCGGCTCCCGCCCAGACGCAGGAGCCGGCCACGGAGACGACGACGCCGACCGAGGCCGACGACGAGCCGAAGAAGCCGAAGAAGCCGAAGAAGCCGAAGGCCGAGCAGGCCAAGCCGGAGCCGACGCCTGAGCAGCGCAGCGCGCCAACGGTCCGGTCGGGCCTCGTCGTCGGCATCGGCGAGCACGGGACCGCGATGTTCACGTCGCCGCTGTTCGGACGGCTCGGCCTCAAGCACGCGCGGCTCGTCACCGCGTGGGACACGACCAAGGTGAAGTTCGAGCGCGAGATCGTCGACGCCTGGCTCGCCGCGGCGCAGGCCGCGGGCGTCGAGCCGTTCATCACGTTCGCCCACTCGCGCGTGAACCCGCAGAAGCTCCCGACCGTCGCCGAGTACACGCAGGCGGTCCGCTCGTTCCGCAAGCGCTACCCGCAGGTCACGACGTACGCGCCGTGGAACGAGATCAACCACCTCAGCCAGCCGACCAACCGCTCGCCCGAGCGCGCCGCCGACTTCTACAACGCGCTGAAGGCCGAGTGCGGCGGCTGCACCGTCGTCGCCGCCGACGTGCTCGACCAGTCGGGGGTCATCGACTACCTGCGGCGGTTCAAGCAGCGCGCCGGAGGCTCACCGCGCCTGTGGGGCCTGCACAACTACTCCGACACGAACCGCTTCCGCAACGGCGGCACGAAGGACGTCCTGCGCGAGGTCCAGGGCGACGTCTGGCTGACCGAGACCGGCGGGATCGCCAAGTTCGGGCGTTCGTTCCCGTACGACCTCAGGCGCCAGGCACGGGCGACGCGCTACATGGTCAAGCTCGCGCGCAGCACGCCGAGGATCAAGCGGCTGTACGTCTACAACTGGACCGGCGCGCCGCGCGACGCGCGCTTCGACGCCGGCCTGACGACGCCGGCGGGCAAGGCCCGGCCGGCGTACCGGGCGCTCGCGAAGGCCCTCGGCCGCTAGAGGTCGATCGCGCCGGTGAGCAGGAGCAGCAGGAGCGTGACGAAGGCGGAGATCATGAGCGAGGGCAAGCATCCGCCGCGGTTCGAGAAGAAGAGGAACATGAGCGGGACGCCGTACCCGCCGCCGCGCCCGAGCCAACCGGCTAGGGCAGGATCGAACTGCGGGCCGTCAGCGCAGGCTGCGGCTCACTTGGCCGCGCGGACCCGCGAGGCCCAGTCCGACGCCAGGCGCGAGCCGTCGAACGCGCCCGACCTCGCCTGCTTGGTGAACTGCTGACGGACGCCGCGCTCGACGAGCCGGCGCGGGAGAACGCGCAGCGCCGCGTAGCCGATCCCGCCGCGGCGGGTGGTCGCGAGGTCGCGGACCGGGCGACCGAGCGCCGCTCGCACGAGCGTGCCCGCGGCGTCCTCGACCTTCTCGACGGGGACCGCGCCCTCGAGCGCGATGCCCTCGGCGGCGCCGGCCTCGTGGATCGGGGTGCGGATGTAGCCGGGGTAGACGGTGGTGACGGTGAGCTCGTCGCCGTACTCGGCGCGCAGCGCGTCGCTGTAGGCGACGAGGCCGCTCTTGCTCATGCAGTACGCAGGCGCGAACGGCACGGTCAGGAACGCCAGGCCGGAGGAGACGTTGACGACGCGCCCGCGCGACGCGCGCAGGTGGGGGAGCGCGGCACCGGTGACGCGCCACGGCCCGAGGAGGTTGATCGCGATGACCTTCTCGGCGCGCCCGTCGGGCCGGGCGCCCGCGCTCTGCGGGAAGCCGACGCCGGCGTTGTTGATGAGCACGTCGAGCCCGCCGAGCCGCTCGACCGCCTGCTCGACCGCCGTGTCGACGGCGGCCTGGTCGGCGACGTCGCAGGCGATGATGTCCTCGTTGGCCACGAGGTCGAGGCCGACGACGCGCGCACCCTTGGCTCGCAGCTGCCGCGCGGCCTCGAAGCCGATGCCGCTCGCCGCGCCGGTGACGATGATCCGCTTGCTCACGCCGGCACCGCCACGGACTCGGAGGCCGCCTCGGCGACCCGCGAGGCGGGCCGCGTCTCGTACGCCTGGACGTCGAAGGTCTCGAGCATCCGCTTCATCGGGAACGTGAAGGTCGGCCACAGCGTCGTGTTGCGACCGGCGTCGTCGAGGTACCAGGACGCGCAGCCGCCCGCGTTCCACACGGTGCCCTCGAGCGACGCCTGGATCTTGCGGTTGTAGCCGTCCTGCGCCTCGGCGAGCGGCTCGACCTGGCGCAGGCCGCGCGAGCGCATCGTCCGCAGCGCCTCCATCACGTACTGCAGCTGCGCCTCGATGACGTAGACGATCGAGTTGTGGCCGAGGCCGGTGTTCGGCCCGACGAGGAAGAACAGGTTCGGGAAGCCGCTGACCGTCGTGCCCTTGTAGGCCTGCATCCCGCCCTCGCGCCAGACCTCCGCGAGCGCCCGGCCGTCGCGGCCGCGGATCCGCTCGCCGATCGGCTGCGGCGTGACCTCGAAGCCGGTCGCCATCACGATCGTGTCGGCCGGGTGCTCGACGCCGTCGGCGGTGACGATCGCGTTCGGGCGGATCTCCGCGATGCCGCTCGTGATGACGTCGGCGTTGGGCTGCGAGATCGCGGGGAGGTAGTCGTCGGAGATCAGGATCCGCTTGCAGCCGATCGTGTAGTCGGGCGTGACCTTCCGCCGCAGCTCGCGGTCCGGCACCTGGCGCCGGATGTGCGCGCGGGCGATCTTCTGGACGAC
>CADCVT010000500.1 GCA_902806215.1 uncultured Solirubrobacteraceae bacterium
GTGGAGCGGTCGCTGCGCGACGCGATCCGCGAGGGCCGGCTCGTGGCGGGGACGCCGCTGCCGTCCACGCGCGCCCTCGCGCGCGAGCTGTCGGTCTCGCGCGGCGTGGTGTTCGAGGCGTACGCGCAGCTCGCCGCCGAGGGCTACCTCGAGGCGCGGCAGGGAGCGGCCACGCGTGTCGCCGCCCGGACCGCGACGGTCCGGCGGGCGCGGCCGCCCCGCGCGCTGGCGACGCGGGGCGAGCACGACCTCCAGCCGGGCCGCCCCGACCTGTCGCTGTTCCCCCGCCCGCTGTGGCTCGCGGCGTGGCGGCGCGCGCTGCGCCAGGTTCCGGACAGCACGCTCGGCTACCCCGACCCTAGCGGCACGACCGAGCTACGCGACGCGCTCACCGCGTACCTCGGCCGGGCGCGCGCGGTCGCGCCCGACCCGCAGAACACCGTCGTGACGACGGGCGTCACCCAGGGCGTCGTGCTCGTCGCGCGGGTCCTGCGCGACCTCGGGCACACGACGATCGCCGTCGAGGACCCGGGCTTCCACGTCCACCGCTGGTCGCTCGAGCGCGCGGGGCTCGCGCCGGTCGCCGTCCCGGTCGACGACGAGGGGATCTCCGTAGACCGGTTGGCCGCGTCCGGCGCGCGGGTCGTGCTGTGCACGCCCGCGCACCAGATGCCCACGGGCGCGGTCCTGTCGGCGAGCCGCCGTGCCGATCTGCTCGCGTGGGCGCACGCGGTCGACGGCGTCGTGATCGAGGACGACTACGACGCCGAGTACCGCTTCGACCGCGAGCCCGTCGGCGCCCTGCAGGGCGTCGACCCCGAGCGCGTCGTCTACGCGGGCTCGGCGAGCAAGGCGCTCGCCAACGCGCTGCGACTCGGCTGGCTCGTGCTGCCCTCGTGGCTCGCGCGGCCGGTGGCGTGGGAGCGCCTCGCCGCCGACGGCGGCGGGCCCGTGCTCGACCAGCTCGCGCTGGCCGATCTCATCGACCGAGGCGACCTCGACCGTCATCTGCGCCGGACCCGCCGCGTCTACCGCGCGCGCCGCGACGCGCTCGTCGCCGCGCTCGGGCGCGAGCTGCCGGAGGCCACGGTCACGGGCGTCGCGGCCGGCCTGCACGCGCTCGTGATGCTCCCGCAGGGCACCAGCGAGGAGCGCGTCGTCGCGCAGGGAGCGGAGCGCGGCCTCACGTTCCACGGCCTGTCGGTCATGCGGGTCGACCCGGACCCGTCCGACGCGCCCGGCCTCGTCCTCGGGTACGCGCACCTGACCGAGCAGGCGATCGACCGCGCGATCGCCGCGCTGAGCGAGGCCGTCCGCGCGACTAAATAAGGGGGGCTGACCCCTCCTACGTCAAACGTTGGCGAAAGGCCGGAAGCGCCTGCAAATCCGCGTAAGGGGGTCTGACCCCCTTAGAGGCCTCTCCAGCCCGCTGCTCGTGCCATCGCTCGGACCTCCTCGGCTGCCGTGCCCATGACGATCGTCGCGACCGCCGTGAGTGCGAGGACGAGCGGGATCGCTCGGGCGGGACGGGTCAAGAGGAAGGGGAGCATGGCGGCGATCGCGATCTCGGCGGCGAGGACGGTGACGGCCACGTGGCGCGGCCACTCGGTCGCCAGGACGAGCGCCTCGCCGGCGAACGCTCCCGCCATGAGGGCGACCGGCGCGACGTGCCCGGCGCGCCAGTGCGCACCGAGGAACCCGAAGACCGCGCCGGAGGCGACGCCGGCGGTCGCCCAGGCGAGCGCGACGGGCGCGACGCGGATCGACCCCATCGACGCGGCGTGCAGCGCGTACCAGGCGCCCGTCGCGACGACGAGTGCCACCGCACCGCTCACGGCCCCGGCGGTCCGCGCGCGAGCGAGCGCCCCGAGCCCGAACGCGAGCGCCAGCCACGGCACCCCGAGCGCGCCGACCCACCGCAGCCGCACGTCGACGTGGTCGACGCCCTGCGTGACGACGCCGAGCGCGAGCCCGGCGGGGACCGCCGCGAGACCGGTGAGCAGGACGCGTCGCACCGAACGGGATCGTCGCACCGCCATGTCAAGGACCCGTCAAGATGGGCGACCGAACGTTCAGCCACCGTTGCTCGAGTCCGCGGTCCGCGGGACCGACACCCCGCGCATGACCCGCGTCATCCTGCTCGCCCTGCTCAGCGGATCGCTCCCGTCCCGGCACCGGCACCGCCACGGCCGCTCGTCGCCCGTGCGCGCACCGTCTTCACCGACCTGGCATGGTCGCCCTCAAGCGACCACCTCGTTACGCAGTGACTGCGCTCGTCCGGTAACCGGCAAAGCGCGTACGATGGTTGCATGACCGTCGCACGCATCTGGAGGGGCGCGACCCGCGCCGAGGACCGCGACCGATACCTCGAGTACCTCGAGGGCACCGGGATCGCCGACTACCTCGCCACTCCCGGCAACCGTGGGGTCGAGATCCTCACGCGGACCGAGGACGACCGGGCGCTGTTCACGATCCGGACGCTGTGGACCTCGCTCGACGCGATCCGCGCGTTCGCCGGCGACGACGTCGAGGTCGCGCGCTTCTACCCCGGGGACGACGCGTTCCTGGTCGACCGCGACCTGCGCGCCGAGCATCACGAGGTGGGGGAGGTCCGCCACCCCGCGCACGTGGTCAAGACCGTCGACCACGTCTCGGTGCCGGTGCGCGATGCCGCCGCGTCCGCGCGGTTCTACGCGGCGGCGCTGGCGCCGCTCGGGATCGTCCGCCTCGCCTCCCTCGACGACGGCGCGACCGGCTTCGGCCGCAACGGCGACGACGACTTCTACATCGAGCCGTCGGGCGCGCCGATCGCCGGCGGGCACGTCGCGTTCGCCGCGCCGAGCCGCGAGGCGGTCCACGCGTTCCACGCCGCGGCCCTGGCCGCGGGCGGCACCGACAACGGCCCCCCGGGGCCCCGGCCCGAGTACCACGAGCACTACTACGCCGCGTTCGTGCTCGACCGCGACGGCCACAACGTCGAGGCGGTCTACCACCTCGACGTGCGGTAGCCGCGAGCGGGCCCGGTTCCGGTCACCCGGTGTCCTCAACCGCTCCTAGACTGGAGCGCAGTGCCCAAGTTCCGCCTCGACGCCACCTACAGCCCCGCGGCCGACCAGCCGAAGGCCATCGACCAGATCTCGCAGTCGCTCGACGACGGCGAGCGGTTCACGACGCTCCTCGGCGCGACGGGCACCGGCAAGACGATGACGATGGCCGGCGTGATCGAGCGCGTCCAGCGCCCGACGCTCGTCCTGGCCCACAACAAGACGCTCGCCGCGCAGCTGTGCAACGAGTTCCGCGGCTACTTCCCCGACAACTCGGTGGAGTACTTCGTCTCGTACTACGACTACTACCAGCCCGAGGCGTACGTCCCGAGCCGGGACCTCTACATCGAGAAGGACTCCGCGATCAACCAGGAGGTCGACCGCCTCCGCCACGCCGCGACCGCCGCGCTGTTCGCGCGCCGTGACGTGCTGATCGTGGCGAGCGTGTCGGCGATCTTCGGCCTCGGCTCGCCCGAGACGTACGACGCGAACATGCAGGTGCTCAAGAAGGGCGAGATGGTGGACCGCGACGCGCTGCTGATGAAGCTCGTCAGCCTGCAGTACACGCGCAACGACGTGGCGCTCGGCCGGGCCAACTTCCGGGTCCGCGGCGAGACGCTCGAGATCTTCCCGGCCTACGCCGAGACGGCCTACCGCGCCACGCTGTTCGGCGACGAGGTCGAGCGGCTCCAGCACTTCGACCCCCTGACCGGCGAGCTCATCGAGGACGACCTCGAGCACGTGGCGATCTGGCCCGCCTCGCACTACAACGTCAAGGAGGGCACGATCGACCGCGCGGTCGAGGAGATCGGGCGCGAGCTCAACGAGCGCTGCGCGCAGCTCGAGGAGCAGGGCAAGCTGCTCGAGTCGCACCGCCTGCGCCAGCGCACGCAGTACGACATGGAGATGCTGCGGGAGATGGGCTTCTGCAACGGCATCGAGAACTACTCGCGCATCCTCGACGGGCGCCCGGCGGGAAGCAGGCCGTACTGCCTGATCGACTACTTCCCCAAGGACTTCCTCTGCTTCATCGACGAGTCGCACCAGACGGTGCCGCAGA